>CAMLNK010000374.1 GCA_946481035.1 uncultured Dyadobacter sp.
AATTTATTGCAGCAATTCAGAAATCCTATCAAACTGACAAACCTGTAATTCATTTAGGGTCGGCCATTCTCGACGGCGAGATCATCGGCGAAGCCCGCGTGAACCTTCCCTTGCGCATGATGAACCGCCACGGACTGGTGGCCGGAGCTACCGGATCGGGTAAAACGCGCACATTGCAGGTATTCGCGGAGCAGCTTTCGGCAGCAGGTGTGCCGGTTTTCATGTCGGATATTAAAGGCGACCTTTCGGGTATTGCGCAACCGGGCAAAACCAATGCAGCCCTGGAAGAACGTGCCCAAATACTCGGTACCGTTTTCGAACCGAAAGGATTTCCGGTCGAGCTCTATTCATTGAGCGGCAACAAAGGCGCACAAATGCGTGCCACGGTGCTGGAATTCGGGCCGATATTGCTTTCCAAAATCTTCGAACTGAACGAAACCCAGGCCGGCGTACTCGCTATCCTGTTCAAATATGCCGACGACAAGGATTTGCCAATGGTAGACCTGAACGACTTGAAAAAAGTCCTCAACTACCTCGCCGAAGGCCCCGGCGCCGCCGAAATCAAGGCCGATTATGGTACCATTTCCGCCTCCACTGCCGGTACAATTCTCCGCAAGATCGTTGCATTGGAGCAGCAGGGAGTAGGCAGCATTTTCGGTGAGAGATCATTCGATATTACCGACCTGATCAATAAAGTCGACGGCCAGGGCGTGATCAGCCTCCTGAACGTATCCGACGTGCAGGACCGCCCCGCATTGTTCTCGACATTCATGCTCAGCCTTTTAGCTGAATTATACCAAAAACTGCCCGAAGCAGGAGATTTGGATAAACCTAAACTGGTATTCTTCCTCGACGAAGCGCATTTGCTCTTCAAAGACGCGCCGAAGGCATTCCTCGAACAGATCGAGCAGGTTGTCCGCCTGATCCGCTCGAAAGGCGTGGGTATTTTCTTTTGTACCCAAATGGCGCAGGACGTACCGGTATCGGTGCTCGGCCAGCTCGGCAACCGCGTGCAGCACGTGCTCCGCGCATTTACGCCGCAGGACGCCGAAGGGCTGAAACAGACGGTCAAAACCTACCCGAAATCGGATTTCTACCCGATCGACCAGGTACTAACGACGCTCGGTATAGGTCAGGCGTTGATCACGGTTTTGAATGAAAAAGGTATCCCTACCGAAGTTGCCGCCACGCATTTAATGCCCCCGGCATCCATTATGGGGCCAATGGTGCAAGCCGACTACGATAAGCACGTGCAGCAATCGGATGTTTATGCCAAATACAAAGATCCCGTCGACCCGGAAAGCGCCTACGAAATTCTGACCAAACGCATGGAGGAGCAGGCCCGCAAGGAGACAGAGGCCAAAGAAGCGGAAGTGCAGGCGAAAGTCGAGGCTAAAAAGGAAAAGGAGCAATCGAGCATGATCTCCGACGCGCTCAATTCTCCATTAGCAAAACAAATCGGCCGCGAGGTGGTACGGGGTGTGTTTGGAATGCTGTTTGGCAAGAAAACGACCACCCGGAAAAGCGGCGGCGGATTGTTCGGGTTTTAAAAGTATTGAAATAAAAAATGTTGGGCATGTTGGGCGGGTTCGGCGTAGTCTGTGACTACGTCCAACCATTTCAACTAAAACCTACACCCAACTGGCCCCCATCAAACATCCGTATCATAAGCGATCACGCAGCGCTGATCTGCCAGCTTACCAAGATTATCCTGTACATCGAGACGCGTTTTAGCATTGTCAAACGCGTCCCGATACTTTTCTTTCAGCTCCCGGCGCTTGATCGCTTCCAGGAAACGCCGGGCATCATCCTCACTTTCCAGCACCAGTTCGGGCACGACGGTCGGTTTGTTGCTATCGTCTTTCGCAACCATTGTCACGTAAGAAGTATTGGTATGCCGCACCGAGCGGTTCCGTACATTCTCGGCCACCACCCGAATGCCCACGACCAGCGAAGTCCTCCCCACATAGTTCACCGACGCGTGCAGTGATACCAGGTCACCCACTTCCACCGGTTCGAGGAAATCCACCGCATCTACGGACACGGTTACGCAATACGTCCCCGCGTGGCGCGACGCGCATGCGTACGCGACCTTGTCGATCAGCGAAAGCAATATGCCCCCGTGGATTTTTCCGCCGAAATTGGCATACGACGGGATCATTAATTCGGTGAGGGTAGTCTGGGAAAAACTGACGGGCCTGGGCTCCATGGGCATTATTTATTTTTTCAAAAAGATAGTCTTACCGGTTTTGGCGGCTTCCTTAGCCGTTTCCAATATCTCCACGACGGTCACATTCACCGGCAACCCGTACAAATCGTTCTGATCGAGCTTGATACGGCCTTGCACCACATCGGCCAATACCGAAAACGGGTCGAGGTAAGGCGCCGGGCGAGGGTCGAGTTTGAGTGTTTCCTCGGGCGATTTTTCCTGCAAGCGCTGGCGTACCACGGTCGGGTTCACAGCGATTGCATAACCTTTGTTACCATATACTTCCATATCTTTCCTGGCAAATGACCAGTTCCACGAGCCCTGGATAATGCATTGCGCCTTCGGATATTGCAGGATAATGGAAGCTTCGTCGTCAACATTCTTGTAAATATCCGGCTTATTCTGATGCGTAACGGCTGTTACAGAAATAGGCCGCTCGCCTTTCATGAGCCAAGTCATGAGGTTGGCACCATAGCAGCCGAAATCAACCAACGCACCCGCGCCGTTTTTCACCGGATCGGTCAGAATAGCGAAAAATTCCTTGCTAACCCCGATTTCCTTCGGCCCCTGATGGCCGTCGTTGACCATTACCTTGCGGATTTCGCCGAGTTTACCATCCTGAATAAGCTGGTTCACATGCTGGTTGCTCGCATACCAGGAGGTCTCATAGTTGGTCAAAACCTGGATATTGTTCTGCGTCGCGAGTTTCTGAATTTCTTTCGCATCGGCAAAAGTAGTTGCCAGCGGCTTTTCAACCATTACATTGATCTTCCGCGGCGCGCATGCCCGCACCACTACCACGTGCTCATTAATCGCTCCAAATGCCGAAACCGCTTCCGGCTTCGTTTCGTCGAGCATTTTGTTCAGGTCGGAATAGAAAAGTTTCGGGTCGAGTTTGTAGCGTTCGGTAAACTGCTTTACCAGGTCGGGGTTCGTTTCCCAGATCCCTACCAGCTGAATATCGGTTTTGTCTTTCCGGTTGAAGATCCAGCCCACGTGCCCATGGCTGAGGCCGGCAACGGCAACTTTAACGGGTTTCTGAGCCATCGAAGAAAGGCTGAGCAATGCAAAAAAGAGGAATGCGAGTGTTCTCATCATTAGTTACGGTTTAGGATAATTTATCAATAATATCTTTAATCACTTCCTGTAAATAGGCTCCATTGTACGGTCCGTACCAGCTCATGGTTTTGGTTTCGTACAAATCGCGGTTGAAGTACTTGTCGTGGGTAATGTAGCCGATATAGCCTCCGTTGAAGCTCGTTACCATCAGGTTCAGGCCTTTGGATTTCGCATAGGCATCGAGGGGGCCCGTCAGTTCTCCGGAGAAATCGCACGGCATACCTACCATCAGAATATTGCCGACCCGCAAAGCTTTCACATACACGGGATATTCGCCAAATGCCTTTTTGAACGCCCACGGCCGCAGCACAATGCTCATAGTCAGGCGCGGGGTCGGTTCGCGGAGCGGCAAAGGTAGAGTAAGGGTTTCTACCAACGCACTTTTCGAGTCCTCCTTCAAGGTATTAGGGGATAGTAATGCATTCTGAACACCAAATGCCTGGTTTTTCACTTCATCAAAATCATCCGTTCCCTTTTCGATCGGCCCCATGCTGCCTACCGCGCCAGCCATGTACATCGCGAAATCGTAGCGGCCTTTTTCCAGCGAATCCACGAGTGCGCCCGGGTAGTCGCGCGAGAGCACAATGTTTTTGGAATTCAAAACCGTGGAATGCGCCGCGAACGAGCTCAATATCGCCTTCTGCCCGCTTTTGTTAACGAATGCCGCCGAACGGATCTCCGGGTCGATGCCTCCCTCCTCACCTACCAGCCTGTTCCGGATGTCGAGCGAATCAAGCGATTCCATGTAGGTCAGCTGCACGGGTTCTACCTTTTTCTGCGCGTCGGTAATGGCTTTGTGAAATGCATCGGCAAGGTTTTCAACAATAGCGGGATCGAATTTCCCCGAAAAGAAAAGTGAAGAAATGCCCGTTCCCCAGCCGCCTACACTGTTATGGCTATGCGTAGCGCCAAAATAGATTTGTTCAAACGGAATATCGCCAGGTTTCAGTTTTTCCTTTAATGCTTTGATAACCGTCGGCGGAATGATCAGCAGGTCGGCGGCGATGATAGCAGCTTTGGTATGACCATTGTCGATCACGATCGCACGTACATATACGGAGTCGTGCACGGCTGTGTAAGGCCTCCCGCGGCGGTTGCCATAACCCGCAGTAGGCGTAGGGGAAGCCGGTGTGATATTAACCTTCGACCAACCGGCCTGCAATGCCCCGGAAGCATCCACAGTATCCGCGGGGCCGCCTGCGGCTTTTACATCGCCGATGAGCGTTTTCCATTCCTTATAATAAGCCATTTCCTGGTACGGCGTATCGTCCATGGTGGTGATCATGGTGGCAATGGCGAGCACGAGCAAAAGCAGGAATATCCCGATAACTTTGAATACAATGCGCAGCACTTTCATGGATTGCGAGTTTAGGTTTGAGGAAAAGACGGCCGCCCGCATTTTCTATTGGTATCAAAAATACCCGGCAAACCAGTTTTCAGGTTTATACCGGGTATTAAAAGTTTATGAAAATAGTTAAATGCCTGATCAGGACTGCTTTACGAGCTGAATATTGGCGATCAGTTTCACGTCCTCACCAATTACTAAGCCGCCTGAATCGGTCAGCTGCATGTAGTTCAGGCCGAATTCCTGACGGCTCAGGCGACCTTCCACTTCGAAACCAATGCGCAGGTTCCCGTCCGTATCCTTTTCAACGCCGCCATATTCGGCATCGAGCTCGATCGGTTTGGTAACGCCTTTCAGCGTGAGGAGCCCCGAGAGCTTGTAGTTATCGCCTTTTGCTTTATGAAAATAGTTGGATTGAAAAGTGATGTGCGGAAACTGCTCGGCATCGAAGAAATCCGCCGACCGCAAATGGGCGTCGCGCATTTCCACATTGGTATCGATACTCTTCACATCGAGTGAGAAGTGAATTTCTGCATTTTCAAAATTATTGAGATCCGAAGTCGCCCCGCCTTCAAAGTTGTTGAAGGAGCCCGTGATCGTCGAAATGACCAGGTGTTTGATTTTGAACTGCACTTCGGAATGCGCCGGGTCTACGATCCATTTTGTAA
>CAMLNK010000375.1 GCA_946481035.1 uncultured Dyadobacter sp.
ACAGTGGTGGTGTCGGTGGCGGCAGCACAGCTTTTATCCTGGGTCACAAAATCGACCATGAAAGTCTGTTCGGCCTGGCCGTTAAGCACGGCGCATTCGGGATTCCAGGCATAGGGCGAGGTGACCGATTTTACGCCCGTTTTAGCCTCGAAAATCATCCCGGCATCCTTCATGTCAAACCCGCGTCCTGCGGCCGTAAGAACGATCATATTCGTGTCGGGATCGGAGGCCAGCACATCGAAAGTAATGCCTGACGCACTGCCGATCTGATAGGTGATTTCCTGGACCGGCAGGGAAGTCTTCACAGCCGGCGGTCGGTTGGGCGATTCGTCGATGATGAAATATACCGGCGTTGAAACAGGCATCGGGTTACCCTCGCAGCGCATGTCTTCGACTTTGAAATCCACAGCGAGCGTATCACCCTTCTTGGCATTGCATGGCGGTACCCATGTGAACTTCTGCTGAACGGTGGCTTGCCCGCTGGCAGGTTTGAAATCCATGCCCATATCGGTCATATTAAAATCCTGACCACGGCCCGAGAGCGCAAGGTTGTCTTTGTCGGGATCTTTTCCGTACACATCGAAGGTCACGGGAACGCCCGCGGTCACGTGTACGTAATCGCCCGGGAGCGAGGTGGATACGGTAGGGGCATTATTGCCGTTATTTTCGCGGCGAATGTAGATATTGAGCGTGTCGGTGAGAGGAAAAGGACAGCTGCCGTCCTGCGCCACGAGCTGGATCTTTATCGGACGGTTGTCGTAGGTCACAAAGCATTCTTCGAGGCAAACCTGGAATTTGAGGGTGTCGTTCGGGACCCGGGTGGTGAATTGGGCCGGCAGCACGGTGAAGTAATCCTTCGAATTGTTCACCGCGTGACCGTCGACCGCAACGATCTGGTTCACGGTCGGGTCGGTGACCATTACCTCAAAACAGTTCGGATCGCCTTTTTTGACGGTTATAATCTCATTTTCAGTATAATAGGTATTCTTTCCCTTGGGCTTAAACAACAGTTTGGGTGGGTCCATTTTAGGGCAGTCGACCACTTTGAGCTGGAAATCACGCGTAAGCATCCCGATTTTCACGCCCTTGCGGTATTCTTCAACTTGCACGGCAAATACGTACAGGCCGATCGAACCGGCCGTAACAGACAGCATTCCCGTAGATTTATTGACCTTCAACGGATCGGGGCCTGGTATCATGTTACTGACCGAAATACCGTCGATCCACGTCAGGCGGGGATAGTTAGAAGAGCCGCGGGCAGGCGCGCTCGGGTTCGACTTGTCGGCATAGCCCTGCATAGGCGTGATGAGCGAATACACAAGGCTGTCGCCGTCGGCATCCGTACCACCGAAATTGAAGAGAAACGGTGAATTCACGCACGCATAATCGCCTTTGATTTCGGGGAAAACCGGCGAAGAGTTCTTGAAATTGGCATTATTCTTAAAAAGAGGCGGAAATTCGAGGTAGAAAAGGCTACCGGCGTCACCCGGCGCCTGGATGTTCGTGATTGTCCCGTTGCGGCAGCATCTGTCCCAAACCATATAATAGCCCTCCGCGTCGGCAAAATCGGTCGGACTGAGGTGGACGGCGGACGAGTAAGTGATCTGCCAGGTCTGCAATGTGGAGATTCCACAGAGCGGGTTTGCGTAGTTGACCGATTTTCGTTCTATTTTTGGGGCTTCAAGAAAGCCAATGCGCACATTGTCGCGCTTTCTGAATACATAAATCGTGACAGCCGGATCTTCTGCGCCAGGATTACCATTGAGGGCATCGAAGTACATCGTGAGGCCCATGTTGTAGTTGTAGTAGGTATCCTGGTTTTGCGTGATGAATAGTTGCCCGCCGACGATGTGCGTCGCTTTGGCTTCGCAAATGGCAAACAGCATCAGAATAAATAAGATGAACCGTTTTTTCATGGAATATTGCGGCAGTAAAATTGATCCGATAGGATATTGGGATTAGAAATTAAAACACGAAATAATGTCTAAGAGTAACAAGTACGAGTACGTTGAAATTACCGATTTTGCGGCAGAAGGCAAATGTATATTTAAATCGGATGACGGCGTAATCTTTGTAGAAGGTGATGTGGCGCCTGGTGACATCGTCGATCTTCAGGTAGTCCGTACCAAGAAGAAATTGAAGGAGGCGATCGTTACCAAAATCCATTCACAATCGGCTTTACGTACAAAACCCTATTGCGAGCATTTCGGAGTTTGCGGGGGCTGTAAGTGGCAGCATATCAGCTACGAACATCAGCTCAGGTTCAAGCGGCAGCAGGTAGTGGATCATTTTGAAAGGATAGGAAAGATCAGGAATGTTGAGATTAACGAGATAATCGCTGCCCCTAAGACCGAATATTACCGCAATAAGTTGGAATTCACTTTCTCGAATTGGCGCTGGCTGACCAAGGAGCAACTCGATTCGGGACAGCCTTTTACCAAAACGGCGCTGGGCTTCCACGTGCCCAAGCGTTTCGACAAAATCTTTACCGTAGATCATTGCCATCTGCAACCCGATCCCTCCAACGCGATCCGCAATGCATTGCACCGCTTTTCAGAGGAAAAGGGGTATCCTTATTACGACGTGCGTTTTAATGTCGGCGTGATGCGCAATGTGATCATCCGTACGGCCAATTCCGGCGACGTGATGGTGATCGTGCAATTCGGGGAGCAAAACGATGAGATTATCGCGGAAGTAATGGAATTTCTGCATCAAAACCATCCGGAAATCACTTCATTGAACTACATCGTGAATCTGAAAGGAAACGATTCGTACCAGGACCAGGATGTGATCCATTATGCCGGCGAGAAGGTGATCCGCGAAACGATGGAGGACCTGACATTCCTTGTAGGGCCAAAGTCTTTCTACCAGACCAACTCGGAGCAGGCTTATAAGTTGTTCAGCGTGGCACGCGATTATGCGCAGCTGACGGGGAATGAGTCGGTTTATGACCTTTACACCGGAACCGGTACCATTGCCAACTTCGTAGCCCGCAACGCGAAGAAGGTGGTAGGCGTAGAATATGTGGAAGCAGCCGTGCAGGACGCCCGCATTAACTCCCAATTGAATGGTATTACCAACACGTCATTCTTCGCGGGCGACATGCGCGCGATCATGAACGAGAACTTCCTGCACACGCATGGCCGCCCGGATGTGATCATTACCGATCCGCCGCGCGCGGGAATGGACGTGCCCGTGATCGAAACGATCCTGAAAGCCGCTCCCGACCGAGTCGTGTACGTGAGTTGCAACACGGCCACGCAGGCACGCGACCTGGCGTTAATGTCCGAAGATTATGAAGTGACGCGCGTACAACCGGTCGATATGTTCCCGAATACGCACCATGTGGAGAATGTGGCTTTGCTTGTTCGGCGTGGTTAAGGGAAAAGGTCAGGTGTAGCCTCTCGTTGGGCGTAGTATGCGCCTATGTCCGAGCGTCGCGCGGTCTCTGACCGCAACATCACGCAAAGCCGGTCGGAGACCGGCACCCACCTGGACGTAGTCATAGACTACGCCCAACTTTCAAGTGAATCCCAACCACAACGCCTGACAACAAATGACCACCCCTGACAATACCCTGACCACAAATGACAAAAAAAGGCCGGAATGAGCGATCATTTCCGGCCTTTAACATATTTGTTCAAACCAATAGCGTATCAAAACGGAGGCTCGCTATCCGGACCCTTATAGTCGAAATTGCTCAGGTCGTTGGCGCGACTGCGGAGTGTTCCGCCCATCGGCGGTGTGGTCGGCTTGGCCTGGCTTTCAAACGACGATATAGGGTTTGAGGTCTGTATCGGGCGGTCGATCGAGAATGGCGCAGGCGTGAAGTCGGAATCGAGATCGGCGAATTTGGTGTATTTACCAATAAAGCGCAACTGGATCGTATCCAGCGAACCGGCACGGTTTTTAGCCAAAATAACTTCCCCCACGCCCGCTACCGAATTGCCTGCTTCGTCTTCCGTAATGCCATAATATTCAGGGCGGTACAGGAATATTACCATATCCGCATCCTGCTCAATCGAACCGGATTCCCTCAAATCGGAGAGCTGCGGGCGTTTTTCACCGCCACGGGTTTCCACGGCACGGCTCAGCTGCGAAAGGGCGATCACCGGCACGTCGAGTTCTTTTGCGAGGTTTTTCAACGACCGTGAGATCATCGCAATCTCCTGTTCACGGTTACCCGGGCTTTTGCCGCCTGTATCGCCGGTCATAAGCTGCAAGTAGTCGATTACGATCATCTGAATGTCGTGCTGGGCTTTCAAACGGCGGCATTTGGCACGCAGTTCTAGGACTGAAAGGGCAGGGGTGTCGTCAATATAAATGGGGGCATTCGTAAGCCGGTGAATGCGGTGGTGCAATTGCTCCCATTCATGCGGTGCGAGGCTCCCTTTACGGATTTTCTCACTATCGATCTCTGCCTCAGCGGAAATCAAACGATTGACAAGCTGTACCGACGACATCTCCAAAGAGAATATTGCTACCGGAATATTGAAATCCACCGCCGCATTCCGCAGGGAGGAAACGACGAATGCCGTTTTACCCATACCGGGACGTGCCGCGAGGATCATCAATTCCGTTTTCTGCCAGCCGGATGTCAGCCTGTCGAGGGCGCTGAAACCGGAAGGTACGCCGGTCAGACCGTCCTTATTATTCTTTTTCTGGTCGAGTTCGGCCAGCGCCTGGCGCATGAGCGCGCCCATATCGGCGTAGTTTTTCTTGATATTGGATTCCGAAATCGCGAAAAGCGACTGCTCTGTTTTGTCCAGCAGCCGGAACACGTCGGTTGTATCTTCATAGGCCTCACGCTGAATCTCGGAAGATACTTTGATAAGCTCCCGCTTGATATAAGCCTGTGAGATAATGCGGGCGTGGAATTCGATGTTGGCCGCCGAGTTGACCTTGCTGGTCAGCTCCATAATGTACGACGCGCCGCCGACGAGTTCGAGCTCCCCGGTGCTGCGCAGCTTGGCCGTCACCGTCAGCATATCAATGGGTTCCGAGTCGGCGAAGAGCGTGACGATCGCGCTGTAAATGCGGACGTGCGACTCTTTATAAAAACTATCCGGACGAAGAATATCCGCTACTGCCGTAAGAGCATCCTTTTCGATCATCAGGGCGCCTAAAACCGCCTCTTCCAGGTCGATTGCCTGAGGGGGTAATTTGCTGAAATTCTGATCGTTGGATGGCGTTCTTGGAGGAAACGCCCGCTTGGTGCCGTTACCGGTTTTGGAGCCGCTCCTGGGATAGTTGTTTGGGGCCTTTTCGTTTTCCATGTTAAGACAAAGTTAATCATTGGAGACCTTCGAGGAA
>CAMLNK010000376.1 GCA_946481035.1 uncultured Dyadobacter sp.
GGCTCGTCGGTACATTTCAGGATGGTACGGGCTTTCTCGAACTGGTTTGGTTTCAGAGTATTGCCTGGTACGAGAAATGGCTGAAACGCGGCGGAGAATACATTGTTTACGGAAACCCGGTGCTGTTTGGTGGCAAATGGAGCATTACCCATCCCGAAATCGAAGTACTGACACAGGAGAATGCGACCGCAGGCTATTGGCAGCCCATTTATCCCCTCACGGAAAAGCTGCGCAAGAAATTTCTCGACAGCAAGGCATTGAGCAAAATGATGCGCAACCTGCTCGAAATCGCGCATACGCATATACGCGAGACGCTGCCCGCTCCATTGGTGGAAAAATACAGGCTGGTATCCAAAGCGCAAGCCCTTTGGCATTTCCATCTGCCGCAGGATGCCCGCACGCTCCACCAGGCGCAGCGGCGACTGAAATTCGAAGAGCTGTTCTATAACCAGTTCAGGCTGATTAAGAACAAGCTGCTGCATAAGACAGAATATCCGGGATTGATTTTTGATAAAACAATGCTGGTGAAGGAGTTTTATGAGCAGCATTTGCCTTTCAAACTCACGGGTGCGCAGATACGCGTCCTGCATGAGATTCATGAAGACCTCAAAACCGGCAAGCAAATGAACCGCCTGCTGCAAGGTGATGTAGGTTCCGGAAAGACGATCGTGGCGTTTATTACCATGCTTTTTGCGTTGGACAACGACGCCCAGGCCTGCCTCATGGCGCCCACCGAAATCCTCACCGACCAGCATTATCAGGGCCTCAAAAAATTTGCCGACCTGCTCGGCGTCAACATTGCCAAACTCACGGGCTCCACGAAGAAAAAGGAGCGCGACGTCATTCACCGCGAACTGCTGAATGGTACATTACATATTATAGTGGGGACACACGCATTGATCGAGGACGCGGTGCAGTTCAAAAACCTCGGCCTTTGCATTATCGACGAGCAGCACCGTTTTGGCGTGGCGCAACGGGCCAAACTTTGGGCTAAAAACTCGCGCATTAACCCACATATGCTCGTGATGACGGCCACGCCTATCCCGCGTACGCTCGCAATGACGCTCTACGGCGATCTCGATATTTCGGCCATTAACGAGCTTCCCGCCGGCCGGAAGCCTATTAAAACAGTCCACAGGTTCGATAAGCACCGGCTGTCGGTTTTTGGGTTTTTGAAAGAAGAAATTGCGAAAGGGCGGCAGGTTTACATGGTGTACCCGCTCATCGAAGAATCTGAAAAAATGGATTTGAAGGATCTGATGGATGGCTATGAAAGCGTCGCTCGTGCATTTCCTGGCATTCCCCTCAGCATTGTGCACGGTAAAATGCGTTCGCAGGATAAGGATTTTGAAATGGCACGGTTTGTGCGCGGTGAGACGAAGATCATGGTCGCGACGACCGTGATTGAAGTAGGTGTGAACGTCCCGAACGCCTCCGTAATGGTGATCGAGAATGCAGAACGGTTCGGGCTTTCGCAACTGCACCAGCTGCGCGGCAGGGTAGGGCGCGGCGCGGAGCAGTCGTATTGTATTTTAATGACCGATTACAAGCTCAGCAAAGACACCAAACTGCGCATTGATACCATGTGCCATACGAATGACGGCTTTGAAATAGCGGAAGTGGACTTGCAATTGCGCGGCCCCGGCGATATTTCGGGCACCCAACAAAGCGGATTGGTGGATTTATTGGTAGCAAATCTTGCCCAGGACGGAGAGATATTGAAAGCGGCGCGGGCGTCCGCGGAAGAAATTCTGACGGCCGATCCCGATCTGCTCCAGCCGGTTCACCATCCCATACGCAACCATCTCGAAAATCTGCGCAAGGAAGAAACCAACTGGAGTCGGATCAGCTGATCATTTAAGGTTTTATTTCCCGGATCTCATTCGAGAACTCGTATGTCTGCGGGCGCGTCACGTGCAGCGCAGCTCCGAGCGACGTCGCATACGGCAGATCGGATACGTAAACTTTATGGTTTGGATAGTTCCGTGCGAGAAGTCTTGTGAAAATTTCGTTGCGGGCAAATCCGCCATCTACATAAATAGCGTGCACGTCGTTGATATTCACCAGGTTCAGTGAAACGAACAGCAGCTCGGTCAATCCTTTTATCAAATGGTGATAGGCGGCCTCGGCGGAAGCAAATGCGCTGATCTGCCATTCCTGGGTATTCGGCTCGGGGAAAGGCCCATTGCCGGTCATGCAGGCGGTGTAGAATTTCGGTGTGTCCTGTTTCAGGATTTCTTCGTCAAACGCTACTTTTTTGTAAAAATCAGGCGCTACTTTGAAATACTCGGCAATGCGGGCCACCTGATAATCGTGCTCGCGACCCATGAAGAGGCGTGATGCCGTAACTCCGCTGCCCTCCGGCGTGAGGTAGTTCATACAGTCGCGTTCGAGCTGGTAGGAAGTCAGCGGTTTCGATGCGAATGAGTTGAAATTGATACACCAGGTACCGGTCGAGAGCAGTACGAACGGCTTTTTAACAGCCATGCGGTAAGGTATCAGTGCCGAGGAGCTGTCGTGCAGCCCGAAGCCCGACTGAATACCCTTGTCGCCATGGCGGTAAATGAACGACGACGACGCGAGTACGGGCGCGAGTTTCTTATGAATTCCTTCCTGCTTCACCCACTCGTGGTAATCCCACATTTCGAAGCTCCACAATGCGGTATGGCAGCCGAGCGAAGTATAATCGCTCACTTTCCGGCCTGTGAGCAGGTATAATATGTATTGCGGTAAATGTAAAGTTGTGGCGATCTGGCTGTAAATCTCCGGTTTGGTATGTTTGAGCCAGTACAGCTGCATGCCCGAGTTGAGCATACCCATGGCCGGCGAGCCGGTTTGAAGGGAAATGCGGGTAGGATCGCCGTAGGTGCTGTAAAATTGTTTTAAAAGTTCTTCCGGGAACGGTTTGAGATAAGAATACAGCGGGGTAAGCGGGCGGTTTGCGGCATCCAGGTGCACGAGGCTGGCGCCATAGCCGGCCACATTCACAGCCTTGATGTCGAACTCCGGATTGGCCAATAGCTCGGCCCAGCGGTCCTGCACCCATTTGGTCAACAATTCACAATCTTCGGTAGGGAAGCCGTCTTCGTCAACTGTTTCTGGGAGGGATTCTGAAAACTCATGAACGATATCATACTTTTCGTTGAAAAGTACATACTTCTTATTGGTCCTGCCAATATCAAAAACCGCTGTTACTTTCATTACTGGAATATCACTTTTTTACCCGGAAATGTATTTTTTCGGTCAATATAGTGACTTTACGTTAAAACCAATACCCTTATCTGTTCTTTTAAAATCTTTGTAAAAAACCGTAAAGTGCAGGATACTTTCAGACTGATTTTTCCAGTATCGGGCGAAACACTTTCGTCCATCTTTTGTAACCTTCTTCATTCATATGCAGGCTGTCGCTCACGAAGATAGCGCCGTCGGGCCTGCCGTTTTTGAGCATCACCGGCCATACGTCGATGTAATGGTGGTTCTTGTCTTGCTTAATGTAATCCTGGATCAGTTTATTGGCCTTGATCACATCCTCACGCTTCGCCCAGCGCGAGGGGGAAGGTTTCAGCGACACCCCGTAAAGCTGCACATCCGGCTGTTGCGCGCGCAGCTTCTTCACGAGCGTCACATACGCGTCGCGCACCTGCTCAGGCGACTTGGGTTTTTTGCCGAACATATCGTTCTCGCAATAGATCACGACCGTCTTCGGCTTGTATTTGGAAATCGTGCGATCGGAATAATGGATTACCTCCGGCAATGTAGAACCCCCGAAACCGCGGTTGATAATCGGCAGGGGCGCGAGGTCGTTCACTGCATTCTGCCATTTGGTAAATGAAGAGCTACCTGTAAAAACTATTCCACCCGGTGCAGGCATGTGCTCCGCATCCTTTTTCTCGAATTCCAGAATGGCATTTTCCGAACGGGTTACCTGGTAGTCCGGCTCCCACGGCGGAGCGAGGTTGGTTGTTTGTGGTTTATGGCAGGCGCTGAATGCAGCGAAAAAGACAATCAGAAGGTGTTTTTTCATCACAAATAAAAAGTGGATATGGCCTTAAAAGCCATATCCACGGGGTTTTTAATGATAGACGCAAGGATTTATTAGTCCTTAAAAAAATAGCGCAGGCCCAGTGAAACGCTTGGTAATGTCAGGTTGGGAGAAAGCTTATAGTCGAAGGTCCTGTTTTTGTTCGTTGCATTCTTTGGCAGGCTTTTGGCATTGTCGACCGTGTATGAAACAAAAAGCAAATTAGCGTAACCCAACGACGCTGTAAGCCACCACCTGTCACTCAGCGTATAGTAAGCCCCTGCCGAGAACCCAAATTGCGGAGATATGTGGTGCCGTTTGTGTTCGAGATTGTCACTCGATTGGTTCTCCAATAGCTTTGAATAGCTGTACTGTACGTTCACATGCGGCCCGCCGAAGATGCCGAACTTATCCGAAAAGTGTTTGTAATACTGCCAGAAATAACCAGCCCCAAATCCAACGCCGGTAATCCCTTTGAGGGATTCCGTATCACCGTCACGATACTGGATCGACTTTTGGCCGCTCAGTGAGGTGTTGAGATTCCAACCCGATGCCCTGGTAGCAGTTTTGAATTTGCCAAAACCGGCCATGACATCGTATCCGTAATCATGGGAAGACGGAGCATTGTCCTGATTCACATTTGAGAAATTGATGCCCGCGGTGGCGGAAACGAACCTTTTACCTTCAAGTTGCCCAAAAACGACTGAAATCGAACAGGCCGTTAGTAGCCACGAGAGTAATATTAGCTTTTTCATATTCGATTTAGTTGGATTTGGTTAGATACCAGGAAGCCCGCAGGCCGAAATAACTCTGGATGCTGGATGTGGCGCCGGCACTGAACTGGAAATTATCCCAATCTTCCATATGGAAGTAGTTGAGATTGAGGGACAGTACGTTCAGGTCAGACTCAATAGCGAAACGTGGAGAAACGCGGTAGACGATGCCGGGCACAATGTAGATTCCTCCGCCGTAACCATTGCTGGTTTCATCCTCCGCAGAAGTATTCTTTCCATGAAAGTAGGAAAGATTGAGGCCCGGTTGCAGGAAAATCGCCCATTTTTCGCTCAGGAATTTATAGCGCCGAACGAATGGTGAAAGGGTGATGGTCGTGTAATTACTCTTGTATTTCTGTTCGACATTCGGACCAGCCAGGTCATTATTGTACAAATTGAAAGTAGGGGTCAGTTTGAGGCCGAACATGGTGTTCTCCCGGATAAATCTCCCGAACTGGACAGATGGGCTGATCACGTGCGAATTGGTTTTCACCTCGACGGATTCATAAGTTTTCAGG
>CAMLNK010000377.1 GCA_946481035.1 uncultured Dyadobacter sp.
ACTACCGACATCAAACCGGGCAAAGAGACGCCCGACCCGCTTCCGGATGTAAACATCGCGGCAGTGGCTCGTTGGGAAGTCGATATCTGGCACAAGCTGCGCAATGCGAAGAAAGCGGCAGCGACACGGTATTTGTCATCGATCGAAGGCAAGAACTTCATGATGACCAACCTGGCCGCCGAAATCGCCAACTCCTATTACGAACTGCTTGCACTGGACACGCAGCTGGCTATCATCCGCCAGAACATCGATATCCAGAACAATGCATTGAAAATTGTAAGAATGGAGAAAGAGGCTACCCGTGTTACCGAGCTGGCCGTACGCCGGTTCGAAGCGCAGGTGCTGAAAACGCAAAACCTGCAATATGGTATCCAGCAGCAGATCGTCGAAACCGAAAACCGGATCAACTTCCTGGTCGGACGTTACCCGCAGCCGGTACAGCGCAGCAGCCAGGGCTTCGAAAACCTCGTTCCGAACGTGGTACAGTCCGGTATCCCGTCGCAGCTGCTCTCGAACCGCCCGGATATCAAACAGGCGGAACTCGACCTGGAAGCGGCGAAAATCGATGTAACAGTTGCCCGTGCGAACTTCTACCCTTCGCTGGGGCTGTCGGCAAGCCTCGGTTTGCAGGCATTCAGCCCGATTTACCTCGCCCGCGTGCCTGAGTCGATCATGGGATCGCTCATCGGCGACCTCGCAGGTCCGGTGATCAACCGCTACGCGATCCGCGCGGGTTATGCCAATGCGAATGCCCGCCAGGTGCAGGCGATTTACAACTACGAGCGTACGGTTTTGAATGCGTACATCGAAGTCGTGAACCAGCTTTCGAACATCAATAACCTCGAAAAGAGCTTCGATCTGAAAACGAAAGAAGTAGAGGCATTGAACCAGTCGACCACCATTTCGAACCGCTTGTTCGCTTCGGCCCGCGCCGATTATATGGAAGTATTGCTGACCCAGCGCGACGCCCTGGAATCGAAATTTGAACTGATCGAAACCAAGATGAAGCAGATGAATGCCATGGTGAATATCTACCGGGCACTCGGGGGCGGCTGGAATTGACCGATTAACTTAGGATGTGGTTTTTTTGTAAAGATTCCCCCGGCTTTCGGGGGAATCTTTATTTTTTGCAGGTAATTCTATCACAAAATCAGCTTATTACGAAGATCTGAATTAAGTAACCGTTCGTACCAACTTAATCCTTTTTTCTATGAGCCTGAAAAATTACCTGACCTTTGTCCTGCTGACGATTACCTGCCTGCAACTGGAAGCGAAAGACTACCGCACCTCGCTTTTCGGCATCCATTCCGACGGCATTACCCTCAATACCCGCTCCATTCAGTACGCGATCGACTTCATTTCCCAGAACGGCGGCGGCCGCCTGGTGTTCAATGTGGGCCGTTACCTCACCGGCTCCATTCATTTGAAATCCAATGTAACCCTCCACCTGGAAGAAGGCGCTGTGCTGCTCGGCTCGCTGAATCCCTGGGATTATGATAAAAAGGTCTGGACGGCTATCGTTTTCGCCCACGACCAGCAGAACATCGGCATTACCGGCCAGGGCGTGATCGAAGGCCGCGGCCGATACATCGCCCGGAATATCGTGGATATGATTCATAAAGGCCTCATTAAAGACCTCTTCCGCCAGGACCGCCCGGAAGCCGAAACGCGCCCCGTGCTAGCATACATCCGCAACTGTGAGAATGTGAATATCAAAGGCATAACGATGCAGAATTCATCCAGTTGGGTGCAGATTTACGATCAATGCAAAAACGTGGCGATCGACAGCATTACCGTCGATAGCAAGGCCTACTGGAACAACGACGGTATCGATATCGTCGACTGCGACGGCGTGACCATTACCAATTCTTTCATTGATTCGGACGACGACGGCATTTGCCTCAAATCACACGATGCTTCCAAAGTTTGTAAAAACGTATTAGTCAGAAATTGCACCATTCGGTCGAGCGCCAATGGTATCAAGTTTGGCACGGCCTCGTATGGCGGTTTCAGCAACGTTAAAATTTATAATGTAAAAATCTTCGATACTTACCGCTCGGCTGTCACACTGGCTGCGGTGGACGGTGGTTTTGTCGAAAATGTGATTGTGGATAGCTTGAAGGCCTACAATACCGGTAATGCGATCTTTTTACGCATCGGAGAGAGGGTAAAAGGGAAGAAAGGGAGGATGGAGAATGTGAGTATTTCCAATATGTATGTCGAAGTTCCGGCTACGAAACCGGATGCGGGTTATGAATATGAGGGGCCAATCGAAGACATGCCGCGTAACATTTCGCCTTCTTCGATCGTCGGAATGCCGGACGCGATCATTACCAATGTGACATTGAAAAACATCGAGATCAAACACCCCGGCGGCGGCAACCCGATGTACGCCAAAGTCGGCCTGGACGAGCTCGACAAGGTGCCCGAAAAGCCGACCTTCTATCCGGAGTTCTCGATGTTCGACGAGCTTCCCGCGTGGGGCCTGTACATGCGCCACGCGAAGGATATTAAAATCAGCAACCTCACCTTGTCTTGCGAAAGGAAAGACTACCGCACGGCCATCGTCGCCGACGACGTCCACGGCGCGACGCTGGAAGGCATTAAGGTGACGCAAGCCGGACCGAACAAAAATTATATTCACACCCACAAATCGACTGGTATCGTCCAAAAGAAATGAAATTAGGTTCGCCGCCTATGCTTTTAAAAATAACAGCCATAGTCATAACATTTATGGCGGGAGTCGCCGGTTACGCATTGCATATTATGCGCTGGTTGCCGTGGCAGAAACCCGTTTTTGAAACCGCCGTTCCAGCGGATTGCCTGGCCGCAACCGACAAAGCGATATTGGTTTTTTCCAAAACAAACGGTTACCGACATGCTTCCATCGAAGCGGGCGTGAAAGCGATCAAAGCGGCTGGTCAAAAACGTGGCTGCGAAGTGGTAGCGACGGAAAACGGTGCCTATTTCAATGAAAATTGCCTCAAATCTTACAAAGCAATCGTTTTCCTCTCTCCTACCGGCGATTTCCTCACCGACGAACAGCAACACGCATTTGAAAAATACATCGAAAATGGTGGCGGGTATGCAGGCATCCATGCCGCCTCCGATTGCGAATACGAATGGGACTGGTACGGAACGCTGCTCGGTACACGTTTCCGGAGCCACACTTTTTTGCCCTACCCCATTCCAAAGGCTGAAATCGTAACCGAACCCGGTGCACATCCTGCCATCGACGGCCTGCCTGAGCGCTGGGAAAAGAAAGACGAATGGTACAACTTCCGCCGGAGCGTGCGCGGGAAGCCTGGTTTTCAGGTATTGCTGACGGTCGATGAAAGCACCTACCCGGCATTCTGGCCCAAAGCCATGCATGGGGATCATCCCATTGCATGGTCAAGAGCTGTGGGTAAAGGAAGGATGTTTTATACGGCTATCGGGCATAATGCGTCGACTTACAGCGACACTACCGCTATGAAGCATATTATGGGAGGTATTGCCTGGGCTGCGGGCTTGTAAAGTTCCCGCAATGTCAAGTAATTGTTATCCGAATGTTAACCAAAGCACTGATTAAGAGCGATTTTGAATATAAAACCACTCTCCGCATTAACATTCTGTTAAGTATCTTCCAGTGGCGCACCGCCGTTTTGCCTCGTGAGTATTTTTAGTTTTCAAACTACTCACAAATCAAATGCAAAAGAAATCTTTACTGGCGCTGCTGCTGGCGGCAGCTATCATGAATGGTTGTACGGACCATGCTCCTCAAAATCCTGTACAGGAAGATCCTTCGGCTTTCAAAGAAGTAGCAGGCGTGGATCTCGGTAACCTGGCTGCGGCTGAAATCTCTGCCTACGACCCTATTTCCAAAAGGCTTTTCACGGTGAACAACGAAAAGGCAGCCATCGTGGACGTGCTCGACCTTTCGGCATTTCCGTCGGTTACCAAGCTGCAACCGATCGACGTTTCGGCGCTGGGCGGCGTGGCCAATAGCGTGGCAGTTTCGAACGGGAAACTGGCGATTGCCCTCGAAGCGACCAACAAGCAAGCCAATGGAAGCATTATAGTACTCAATACCAGCACATTACAGTCAATCAAACAAATCACCGTCGGTGCATTGCCGGATATGGTGACGTTCAGTCCGGACGGCCGGTTTATCGTAAGCGCCAACGAAGGCGAGCCGAATGCCGATTACAGTGTGGACCCGGAAGGTTCGGTTTCCATTATCGATATTACAAACGGTTACAGCGTCAAAACCCTCACTTTTGAAGGATTTGAGGGCGATTACAGTGCATTGGCGGCGAAAGGCTTCCGTAAATTCGGGCCAAAGGCCACTTTCGCCCAGGATATCGAGCCTGAATACGTAGCCATTTCCGACAACTCCCAAAAGGCATTTGTGACCTTGCAGGAAAACAACGGTGTGGCCGAAATAGACCTGATCAGCGGTAAAATCCTGACCCTGCACGCGCTAGGCACCAAGGATATCAGCTACATTCTCAACTCGATCGACCCTAGCGACGACGACAAGAAGGTGGAGCTGAGAAACTGGCCGATCAAATCATTCTACCTGCCCGATGCGATTTCGTATTTCTCTGTCAACGGCACCCCGTATGTGATCACCGCTGATGAAGGCGATGCCCGTGAATACAGCACATTCGACGAGCAGAAACGCGTAGGCTCGCTCAAACTGAACCCGGTTTATTTCCCCAACGGCGACGAGTTGAAAAAGACCTCGAACCTCGGCCGCCTCCGCGTAACGAGCACACGCGGCGACTTTGAGAAAGATGGCACCTACGAGGAGCTTTACAGCTTCGGCGGACGCGGTTTCAGCATTTTCCACGCCGCCGACATGAAGCGCGTGTACGAGTCGGGCAACTCGCTCGAACAGGAAGTAATCAAAGCCGGCATTTACGACGATACCCGCTCAGACGACAAAGGCGTGGAGCCGGAAGGCGTTACCGTGGGCTGGATGAACGGCAAACCCGTCGCATTCATCGCGATGGAGCGTGTGGATGCGGTTGGCGTATACGACCTGACCAACCCCGGCGCACCGCAATTCCTGCAAATCATCAAAACAGGGGATGCCCCGGAAGGTGTGCTGTTTATACCTTCGGACAAAAGCCCGAACGGTAAAAGCCTGCTTGTGACCAGTAATGAGGAAGATGGTACTGTGAAGTTTTACCAGCCGTAATGAGGTTGTCACGCGGAGTCGAAGCGCAGTACCGGCCTTCGACTCCGCTCAGGACTGACATCAAAGCACGTTATTCCAAAACCGCCTCTGCATCGTGTCCGCT
>CAMLNK010000378.1 GCA_946481035.1 uncultured Dyadobacter sp.
AGGCAGGCCGCAACAGCCCAGATCGTCGTTTTTAACAATTTCATCAGGTGTTTAGAATTGGTTTTGTTATTTAAAAAGAGGTGCAGGGCGATTTTCTAAGCTTGGCTCTGCATTGGAAATTTCGGGCCAGCCGTTTTTCCAGGTCAATTTATCCAGCATTAACACGCGACGATTGGCACCGGTAGATACCCTCGGTTCCGCCTTGCTGATCGCGTGGTAAAGCAGCCAGTCGGTGCCCGCGTCGTCAGTTACCCAGCGCGCATTGTGCCCCGGCCCGGCGTACACATCGTTTCCATGAAGCAGCATGGTGCCGGTACCGCGTTCTTTCAAGTCCTTCCCGTCCTGATCGAGGAACGGCCCGAAAATGGATTTGGAGCGGCCCATCCGCACGTGATATTTACTTTTTTCAAACTCGCAGCAGCTTTCTTTCGAACCCAAAAAGTAGTAGTAATCGCCCTTCTTCTGGATCATCACCGCCTCGAAATCGCCCGCCGCCACTTTGAATTTCTTCGAAAGGTCCGGTACGGATTTACCATCGGCAGACAATTCCACGCCATAGGTGCCCTGCGTAGGCTTATCGCTGAAACTGCCCCAAAACATATATTTTTTACCATCGGATTCGAGGTAAAACGGGTCGATTGAATTTGGAACTTCAACATCGGCGCTATTGAACAATTTCCCCTGGTCCACAAACGGGCCGGCGGGCGAATCGGCAATCGCGAGTCCGACGCCCGGGTTTACATCGCCCCAGGTCGAATAGGCGTAATACATGTGGTATTTGCCATTCACTTTCACCACATCGGGCGCCCAAATGCCGCCTTTTTCTTTCCAGGCAGGCTTGGCCGTAAATGCTTCTTTAACATAATCCCAATGCACGAGGTCTTTCGAACGGACGATGGGTATCAGCCGCGAGCCATTGCCATCCCCCCAATCGTCCTGCGTCCCGTAAGCATAAAAGTATCCGTCATCGGCCTTCACGACTGTCGGATCGGCGAGAATGGGTTCGAAAACCGGGTTTTTATATTCCTTATCGCCCGGACTGGATAGTTCCGGTCCGGCACTATCCAGTCCGGAACTATCCGATCCCGGGCAGGTCAACATCAGTGGTAATAGCAGTGATAAGAGTGGTTTTATCATTCTCGTTTTAGTTTAATATCGTTATTCCAGCCAGATAATCTGGGTAAATGCGCCATTGGCAGCCACATCCCAGAGCTCAACCCGCAGCCATTTCCGGCCTTTCAGGTTTTGAGTAAATTTAAAACTCTTCTGACCGAAAGCTTGTGTGTCGTTCAAATTAATGATGTCGTGAAAAACTTCTTTGCCATCGCCGGAAATCACTTCGGCGCGGTTGAGCGGGAAAGTCCATTTGGCATCCAGGGCAATTTCAACATTCCCCTTGGCGTCCAGCCTGGCCGTTTCGCCCACCACTGCATTGTTCGCTTTAAATGTCGGGATCAGCACCTCGCCGGTCGTAACGAAAAATTTCCCCTTCCGCATAGCATCCAGCACCGGCTGCCAGCCGTCTTCAAATTTTGGAAGCTGGTCGAGTTGGAGATAATTCACATTCAAATGGCCGTACAATTCGTAGTCAGGCTCGATACGGAACAGATCCGCCTCTGCCAGCACATTCTTTTTGTAGCCCCAATTGGCCATATCGTCCATGAGGTCGAGCACGCGTTTGCCGAGTTTCGGCTGCGACAAATCGGCCGGCATGGCTTTCCAGGCAGCACCCAGAAAACGATCGGATTTGAAGAATGCCTCGTCCTTATGCTTATCCGGAAAACCGGTGGAGCCTTTCGTACGCGCATGCGCCGTCCACGCGAGGCCGTTTTCCATTTCCAGCAATTTTAGCATTTCGTCTTTGTTACCAATACGGTAAACCTTGCCGTATTCGGGATGGTCTTCCACAAATGGCTGGTCCTTTTCCCGCGACATGAGCCAGTAAACGGGTTTTGGAAAAATATTCATCCAATGCCCGCCGAAGAAGTTGTTAGGCTCCTCCCCCGGTAGCAACAAAAAGTTACCGCCCGAAAGTCGCGCACACTCGGCAAACATCATTTTCAATTCCGGCCAGCGCTTAGCCTCCGGTCCGCGCGGGCTACCCGGACCATGAAACTCTGCCAGATGCACAATGTTCACACCCGTGTTCCTGAACGCTTTTACAAAACCCGGCATATCCGGCAGTGGTTTGCGCGTAAGCACATCATCTACATGCTCCTGGTGGAAGTGGCTCGACATCGTGTAGTAACCCGGAATCGGCTCATATTTGTCCGAATGCGTGAATGCTTTCACGTTTTCCAGCACCTTACCATCCTTTTCGCGGCTCAGCAAACAGAAGAAATTGTATCGCTGCTGCGTTCCAGGAGGCGCATTGAACCATGGTACCCAGCGACGGTCACCGAGCAGATCATGGCGAATACCTATTCCAAAACCCGGAAGCAGGTTGCGATAATTCTCGCCGTACCAGATGTGTTCGAGGTTGTAGCAATTATCCAGCGGATAAAAATACTGGTGCGGAGCCGGGAAAACAGCCAAGTTGCCTTCTTTTCCCTGACCGATGATCGTACGGTATTTCACGGCCATCATTTCGACGGTATCCATTTTCGTCACCGCCACATTCCGCATAAAATCCTCTGTATCGGCCCAGAAAAGCTTCTGCCAGTGCGTTTCGCGGGAAGTAAGCCCAATGTCGTAAATCACTGCCAGCGAATCGACGTTCGTAGACATGACTGCCGCCACATTCATCAGCGGGCTGCCGTTGTATAGTGTAAATTGAATGGCACCCGAGAATGGCCCCGCTTTGGC
This sequence comes from uncultured Dyadobacter sp., assembly GCA_946481035.1. The sequence continues at coordinate 2,806 of CAMLNK010000378.1, forward strand.
CCCATTCACCGTGATTTCCGTGCGGGAGCCGTTGCTGGCCACCTTTACGTCGGTTTTGTCAAGTTTTACGGCGTAGCTCTGGTATTTCTGATAAGCGGTTTTATCAAAGAAAATATTCCAGCCATTCTGCGAAACGAGGTCGCGCTTGCCTACTGTGAGGATAATGGCCGGGTCGAGGTTTTGGGCGATGGTGTATTGTTTTTCTTTGGCACCAATGCCCAGGCTGCCGATCAGCGGGTTGGATTTGTTTAAATCAATGGAAACCTTGGCGGTTTCCGCATTGCCGGCGGGCCATTCGATATGCAGCATTGCGCCGCTGACAGTGGCCTGGACGCCGCTTTTCTTGTCAAAACCTTTTAAATCGACGGGTATCTGCGCTTGCAGGTTAGCCGCCATGACGGACAAGAAAACAAACAGGATCTTACGCATTGATAGCAGAATGTGTTGGAACAAACATTTTTTGATAGAATGCGAGCCCTTCTTCGGCCAGCTCATCGGCGCTGTTGGCCAATGGTCGCCAGATGCAAGCTGCACGTGCGAGTTCTTTGGAGGGTTGTCCGAAGGTTTCGATCACCACCGCGCCGTCGTAACCGATCTCGGCAAGCGCTTCCCGGATGCCCTGCCACTCCAAATGGCCGGTACCCGGTGTACCGCGGTCGCTTTCGTTGCCTTGTACATGACAAAGCAATTCTTTCCCGATTTTCCTGATCGTGGCCGGAATATCTTTTTCCTCGATATTGGAATGGAAAGTATCGAGCACGATTTTCAGGTTCGGATTTCCTACTTCGTCCAGGATCGATAATGCCTGATCGACCGTATTGACCATATCGGTTTCGAAGCGGTTCAGAGGCTCCAACCCCAGGGTTACCCCGCAATCGCCTGCGATCTGACTTACTTCTCTTAAAATATCCACACACCACGCACGCTCCTGCTTTTTCTGCTCTTCGGAAACAATGCGGGTTTTGCCCACAGCCGAATACACCGGACCGCCGAAAACCGGGCTGTCCATTTGTTCGGCAATGCGGATGCAATCGATAATGTACTGCTTGCCGATCTCGCGAAATGCCGGATCTGTACTTGAAATATCCCGTTCCGGTCCGAATGCACCGCTGATGGTGATTTTCAGGTCGAGGTCGCGGGCGATGTCTTTGATGAGCTTCCAGTCGATGATGCGGGTATCTTCCACAGCTATTTCGATGATGTCGTAGCCCATGTTTTTGACTTTGGTGAGCAGGTCTATGTTGGCCGTAGAAAACGGGGATACCCAGATGAATGTGCTGGCTCCGAATAGCATAAGGGTTCAGGTTTAGCAAAAAGCCAGGTTTTCAGGCCTGGCTTTTATTAATAGGATAAATTATTCTTCAAAACTCGGCACATTCACACGAACACCGCCCTTCATGGCCGACTCGTGCGCGCAAATGCCTGCGCAGGTGTAGTTGGCAGCCAATGCCGCATCCACCGCCGAATCGCGGCCTTCCACGATCGCCGCCACGAATTCCTGCACCAAATGCGGGTGCGAACCACCGTGGCCCGCGCCTTGGAGGAACGATACGTGGTTCGGGTCGTCGATCTTCTCGCGTTTGGTGAAATGCTTGATCGGCTTGATCAGCAGCTCATCGGTATCCGGCACATTGATGCGCGATGCGTTTTCACCGCCATCGAATATCACGTGCTCCTCGTCCTGCAACTGCTCCCATTCGAACGACATTTTGGTGCCGTACACATCGTAGCTCTCGCGGTACTGACGCACCACGTCGAACAGCGAGCGCGTCGCTTCGGCTACCACGTCGGTGCCTTTCAATGTAAATGTGGCCGTCTCCACAGCAAATGGCGATCCGTAGCGGCTGGCGAGGTCTTCGCTCAACCGGCCCGAGCCGTGGCAAACCACCGTTTCAGCAATGGTATTATTGATTTTCAAAAGCGGGGAAATGGCATGGGTACCGTTCAGCATCGGCGGGTAGCCCTTCCAGTATTCGCCCCAGCCTTCCATGCTCATATCCTGGATGTGCGAGCCGCGTACAAACTGAATGCGACCGAGCTGGCCGGTTTGCGCGAGGTTCAGGCCATAGAGGAATTCGCGGGTGTACAATGCGGTTTCCATCATCATATACACCTTACCCGAGCGGCGTTTGGCTTCTACAATAGCCTTGCAGTCTTCGACGGTCATAGCCATCGGAATGGTGCAGGCGGTGTGTTTATTGGCATTGAGGGACGCCAGGGTCATGCGTGCGTGGTCGGGCACGGGTGTTACCACGTGTATCGCGTCCACGTCATCGCGCTTAGGGACATCTTCGAAATGCTCGAAAACGAGGTTAGGGTCGAGATTGAACTTGGCAGTCAGCTCGTCGCGGGTTTGTTTGCTGCGGGTACAGATCCCCACCGCCTTGATGTTCGGGTGGCTTTGATAGATGGGGATAAACTCCTTCCCGAAACCCATACCCACGATAACTACTGTGATTTGCTTGTCGCTCATTGCTG
>CAMLNK010000379.1 GCA_946481035.1 uncultured Dyadobacter sp.
GGCCACCGCATTGGCGGCCACCGCATTGGCGGCCACCGCATTGGCGGCCACCGCAGTGGCGGCCACCGCAGTGACGGAAATTTTTGAAAACATTCCTACCAAACCATCCATGAAAAACCAGCGCCTCTTTCTGTTTCTTTCTCTTCTATTAGTTGTATTGCACGCCCAAGCGGATGATCTGGACGATTTTATCAGGAGCCAAATGCAGAAGCGGCGTATTCCCGGTTTGTCCCTGGCTATCATTCAGGACGGAAAAATCGTGAAGGCTCAGTCATATGGATTTATTGACAAGGATGGAAAGGTGCCTGTCACGACGAATACCCTGTTTCAGGCAGGCTCGGTAAGTAAATCGGTTGCGGCTATGGGCGCTCTGTATCTTGTTGAACAGAATAAACTCGCTCTGGATGAGAATGTTAATGCAAAACTTAAAAGTTGGAAAGTCCCTGATAATGAGTTTACAAATGACAAAAAGGTTACGCTGCGCGGGATAGTCAGTCATACTGCCGGTCTTACGGTGCACGGATTCCCGGGATACGCTGCGGGCGCGAAAATCCCGTCAATCGTTCAGATTCTGGATGGGACAGCCCCGGCCAACACACCACCCGTTCGCGTTGACTTTGTTCCGGGCTCCCGTTGGAGGTATTCGGGTGGCGGTTATACCGTCATGCAACAACTGATGGTGGACGTCACTGGCGCCGATTTTCCGGAATTCATGAAAAACAATGTGCTTTCGCCATTGGGTATGAAAAATAGTACCTACCAACAGCCCTTACCTCCCGAACTGGCAAAATTGACGGCAACCGGTCACTACAACAATAGAAGTTTAGTGGAAGGTCGCTGGCACATTTATCCTGAGATGGCAGCAGCGGGATTGTGGACTACGCCGTCCGATCTGGCTCGGTTCGCGATCGGTATTCAGAATGCTTATGCGGGAAAATCAGGAAGTGTATTATCTCAGTCCATGACCCGCCAAATGTTGACCGATCAGAAAAACAGGGATGGGCTCGGCGTTTTTTTGCAGGGTGACAGCACAACGCTCCGGTTCGGGCACAACGGGCGCGACGAGGGTTTTGACGCGTTACTCACCGCCAGTGTGCACAAAGGACAAGGCGTTGTGATCATGATCAATGCGAATGACAATTCGCATATGATGGGGAGGATCGTTGATTTTATCGCTGACTATTACCATTGGGATGGATTCCCTGTAAAGACTAAACCGGTCGCGGTGGATGTGGATTCCAAAACTCTAAAGGCCTTCGAAGGTCGCTATGAATTATTTAATAACCGGATTGTCACTTTTGAGGCTGATAAGCAGCGACTTTTTACTTTGGAAGATGGTTTTGTTGATGAAGAATTCGTGCCCGTTGCTAATAATACGTTTACATCGACCGACCGCAATGTTTCTGTGACCTTCAATTCGGACACTAATGGAAATGTGACCGGCTTCACGCTTCAAGACAATGATCAAAACTATCAGCGAAAGGTACCACGCATTGGGCCGCTTGCCAATGCCCATGAAACGAATGCGGATCCTGATCCGTCACGCACGCCCAGAATCATGGCGGCTTTGCAGGCCATGGTAAAAGGTGGTAAGGTATTGGAAGAAGCATCAGGCCTTACTTCGGGAGCCAAACGCGATTTTGCGGGAGGAATGCGGGAGCCGGAAACTTTGAAATCATTAACTTTTGTCCATTCAGAAAACGTCGCAGGCCGGGGAATCCAACGCCACGGAAGCGAGGTAAGCGAAATAGTGACTTACCAATTGAAATCCAACCAGCCGGACACCTATATACTCGTCCACCTGACCTCCGACGGCTTGGTTACGGATTGCGATCTCGTTGAAAAATGAGGGTATTGATTACGTTTCACCTATTGAGGTGTTTTTACAAACTATCACGTCTCCAACGTGCGTGCCGATGTGTTGCTCGATATCGAAAGGTCACTCTTACCGAAGTTGTAATTATACCTGCTTTTCTTCACAGGTATTCAAATATCATTCCTGTAATTCTCTATGATAAACTTAATGGCACATTATTTTAGATGGCTGTACATTAATTCATTACTAAAACTAAGTAGCCATGACCGTAGAACAGATTGCCACTCGTTTGGCGGATTACTGCCGCAAAGAACAATTCACCCAGGCCCTTCGGGAATTGTATTCGGACAATGCAGTGAGTATCGAGCCATTCGAATATCCAGGTTTTGAAAAACAGACCAATGGGCTCAAAGCCATGCTCGCCAAGGATGAAAAATTCAGCGCGTTGATAGAATCCCGGCACGGTACCCTGGTTTCCGAGCCATTGATTGCGGGCAATTCGTTTTGCTTTGTGCTGACGATGGACATTAAGATGAAAGGCAGGGATCGAGATATACTAAAAGAGTTATGCGTGTACACTGTTGCAGAAGGAAAGATTGTTTCTGAGCAGTTTTTCATGTAACTGACCGCAATTGTTCATCAATGATCTTTTAAAACCGCTGTTATGATGGTAAAAATGGCATCCGCATCAGATCAAGCCAACGTCATGGGCATCCTGACATTGGCATTTAGTGCTGACCCAATGGCCCGTTGGTCGTTTCCGGACCCGGCAAAATATTTAAAAGTATTTTCTTCGCTGGCCAATGCATTCGGCGGAAGCGCTTTCAAGGCGAAAACGGCCTACATTACCGATGGTTTCACCGGTGCCGCGCTGTGGCTGCCGCCAGGTGCTGCCTCGGATGAAGAATCCTTGAAGCAGCTTTTTGAAGAAAATGCCGGTGACGATATCAAAGAGCAGATGAAAGTGATTTTCGAGCAGATGGATAAGTATCATCCAACCGAACCCCACTGGTATTTACCGATGATAGGCGTGGACCCTGCGCACCAAGGTGCCGGGGTAGGCTCGGCACTGATGAAACAGGGCCTGAAGGCTGTTGACAGAGATGGAGTAATTGCTTACCTCGAATCGTCAAATCCCAGAAATATTTCATTGTATCAACGTTACGGTTTTGAGGTGACCGGCGAAATTCAGTCCGGCAGCTCTCCGGTCTTGCGGCCGATGTTGCGAAAGGCGCGGTAATGAAAATCGCCAGCAAAGCTGATCACGCAAACGGAGAAAGGGCCCGTTCCCAGATATCAATGGCGCCTGCCATTTCCCGCTCGTCCAGCGAACAATAACCTATGCGGATGAAGTCGTTGGGTAAAGAAATATCAGGTTGAAAAAAATAACCCCGGCCATCATTGATCTTTAATCCCAACTTCCAGGCATTCATCGAAACGGCTTTGGCGCTTATACCTTGCCGGTACGTTGCCCAAATAGCCAAACCGCCGTCCGGTTGGTCAAATGTCAAAAACTCACCGAGCTGCTCCCGAAGCAACCGGCATGTATTTTCCAGCCGGCCCTGATAAATCTTGTGAGACTTTTTAATGTGCCTGGAAATCTCCCCGTTGCTTAAAAGCCCGGCGATCGCTTCTTCCAGCAATTGCTCGCCCTGCCGGTCTATTAATTTACGAAGGGCAGCTGCCTGCTCTACTACCTCTTCCGGTGCGACCATAAATCCGATCCGGATACCTGGGGCGATACTTTTGCAAAAGGAGCTTAAAGATCCGGTTCGCGTCCATGTAACCGGGTTCGGGAACAAATACAGTATCCCCACGGCGGACAAGTAACTGGGCTGTCAGATAGATGGCCATCTGTGTACCCTTGGTTATCAGTATTTCCTTTTCAGAGATCTGCATTCCCCGGGTTCTGTTCAAATATTTGGCGAGTTCCACTCGAAGCCTGTAAGAACCCTGCTCGGGGCCATAGTTGAGCAGCCGGTTTGTTAACCGGCTTTTCCCTAATCTCCTGTACTCCCGCACGATCTGTTCGATGGGCGCAATCCTGGGGTCTGGAAAACCGTCTTCGATTTTGTACAAGGGTGTTGGGCCTTTTAATGCGTTGATTTCGATGTTCGCGTCGTTCGGGACCGGTCCGTCGATTGTCTGCCTTATCATTTGGAATCCTGGTTGCCGGCTTCGCATCGGTTTTTCGCCATTTTCCTTGGTGACGCGGGCGGCAGTATCTGGCAGACGGCTTGAAACATAAACGCCACTTCTATCTCTGGTTTCCACCCAGCCTTGCGCAGCCAATTCCTCGTAGGTAGCAACCACGGTTTTCCGGTTGAGTTGCAGCTTTTGGGCCAACTCGCGTGAAGATGGCAGGGCCTGCCCGGGTTTGAGGATGCCGCCGCAAATCAGCTGAATAATTTCCGACTCTAATTGCATATAGAGAGGACTGTGTTGGCCCTGTCTTTTAAACGAGATTGTAAGGAATTTTTCAATCATATCTGGACCCATATACATTTTAAAACTGGCCCATAAAGGTATCCAAACTTAAACATAATTTTACTGCCACATCCCATCTGACAAACAATGCAAACTATCTGAATCATGCAGCAAACACTCAAATCCCCGGTAAATCAGGATTCACAAACTTTCAAAAATCGAGGTGTATTATGAAAGCGATTATAGTGACAGATCAGGCTGCCGGGACAGCCGGAATGAAGTTGGAGGACAGGCCTGAGCCGCAAGGGCTCGGTAGCCTTGACGGTGCGAATTATGGCGATGTCGTTGTTCAGGTCCATGCATCGGGATTCACAGGCGACGAGCTGGCATGGCCTTCGACCTGGGTCGACCGCCTTGGACGCGACAGGACACCCTCGATCCCAGGCCATGAGGTGGCCGGGGTCGTCACTTCGCTCAGCTACGGGACAACGGGGTTCTCGGTGGGACAGCGGGTGTTTGGCCTTACGGAGTGGACCCGCGATGGCTCACTCGCAGAATATGTCGCAGTAGAGGCGCGCAATCTTGCCCCGCTGCCGGCAGACATTGATTTCACGGTGGGTGCCGCGTTGGTAATGCCGGGGCTTACGGCATGGCAGGGACTCTTCGAGCATGGCCGCCTTCAGTCCGGGCAGACTGTCCTTGTCCATGGCGCGTCGGGTGTTGTCGGCTCAATGGCAAGTCAACTCGCGCGTGAGGCAGGAGCATATGTCATCGGCACGGGTCGCGCCAGTGGTCGGCAGACGGCACTCGATTTTGGCGCTCACGAGTTTATTGATCTTGAAAGCGATGAACTGGAGAATATCGGGGCGGTCGATCTGGTCTTCGATGTCCTCGGCGGTGAAATTGCAAAACGGTCCGCCGGAGTCATACGTCCAGGAGGAACGCTAGTCACCATCGCGGGGCCGACTGATGCCCGGCCGGTAGGTGGTCTGACTATCGATTTTATCGTAGTACCCGACCGCGCGCAATTGATCGAGCT
>CAMLNK010000380.1 GCA_946481035.1 uncultured Dyadobacter sp.
TACATCGACAATTCGTTTATGACCCTCGATGAGCAGGTAGAAGTAGTGGTGCGCCTGGCCGACGAGCAAATCGGGTTATCACTCAGACGTCGCGCTGACGATAATGCCTGATATGCATTCATTTGACTTCGAATACCTGATCATTGGACAAGGGGTAGGGGGTACTTCCGTTGCCTGGCACCTGCATGAATCGGGAAAGAGCTTCCAGATCGTCGGCGATTCCTCGATGCCTTCGTCTTCACGCGTTGCGGCGGGTATTTTCAATCCGCTGACGGGTAAAAAGCTGGTCAAGACCTGGTTGGCCGATGATCTTTTCCCTTACGCCAAATCTTTTTACGGAAATCTGGAAGAAAAGCTGGGCCATAAATTCATGCACTTCACCCCGATTTACCGGCCATTCCGGTCGATCGAGGAGCAGAATACCTACCTGGCGCAAACCGCTGACCCGGGAATCAGTCGGTACGTCGCGACCACGCCCGATCCCGGGCATGAAATGCCTTATGTGAATGCGGATTTTGGCGGTCTGGAAGTGGTGCAATCCGGCTGGATCGATCTGCCGGTATTGCTGGATGCCAGCCGCGCATATTTTCAGGAACAGCATTTATATGTAGAGGCTGCATTCAATCCCACCGATCTTTCGCGGACTGCCGACCACATTGAATGGCAGGGTAAGCGTTTCAAAACGGTCATTTTTTGTCAGGGATTTTTTGCATTGGAAAACAGCTGGTTCAACTGGCTGCCGTTTGCGCCGGTAAAAGGACAAATCCTGGAAATAGCCACGGACGTTCCCGTGAAACCGTACATTATAAACCAGGGCATATTCGCATTACCGGTGGCTGAGAATAGGATGAAAGTGGGAGCTACCTATTCGTGGAACCCGCTCGACTGGGAGGCCACGGAGGCGGCAACCGAGGAGTTGGAGGCTAAATTGCGGGGATTGCTTAGCACCGGTTACACATTGTTGGGCGCCCAGGCGGGCATTAGGCCATCCGTGCGCGACCGCCGGCCGTTGATCGGGATTCACCCCGAGTTTGCTAATGTGTCTATTTTCAACGGGTTAGGTACAAAGGGCGTTACACTTGCACCTTTCCTGGCAAAAGAGTTTTGTAACCACCTGATTTACGGGAAAGAATTGAACCCGCTAGTGAATATAAAAAGGTATTTTTCGTTATATTTCCGTTGACGTCAGCCTAAGCAATATGAGCAGAAGATATATTTACACATTAACCTTTTCGATCGGTCTTTTAGTAGTTTTTGGATTATTCAATGACTCAATAGCACAGCGCTATCCTTCACAGGAGACTTTTGGAAAGAACCGGGTCCAGTACAAGAAGTTCAACTGGAAGATTTTCCGGACCACCAACTTCGAAATCTACCACTATCAGGGCGGTACCGCGCTCGCAAAGCTGACGGCACAATATGCGGAAAGCGAGTTTGACAAAATCACCGATGTGCTCGGCTGGACGCCGTATAACCGCGTAAAAATATTCCTTTACAACTCGCCCGCCGAGCTCGAACAGAGCAATATGGGCCTCTCGGTGCTGGATAACCTTTCGGACCAGAAACTAAACCTCTCGCAATCGCGTGTGGAGGTGGCATATACGGGCGATCAGATCGGTTTCCGCAAGAAACTGGTGCGGGATATCAGCCTTCTTTTCGTGTATGACATGCTTTACGGCGGTAATATGAAAGAGGCATTGCAAAGCTCATTGCTGCTCACCTTGCCCGAATGGTTCATGTCGGGAACGGCGGCTTACATTGCCGAAGGCTGGTCGCCGGAGCTGAACGATTACATGCGCGACTTCTTCAAAAACCGCAATATCCGCAAGCCTACGCTCATGACCGGCGACGACGCAACGCTGATCGGGCATTCGATCTGGAACTATATCGCGGAGCGCTACGGAAAGGACAAGATTTCGGACATCCTCAACCTGACCCGCATTATCCGCACCGAGCAGACGAGTATCACCAGCACGCTCGGCGTACAATCCTACAACCGCTTCCTGCGCGACTGGCGGGCCTATTATCTGAATCAGACCAAGAATGCGGAGCAGTTTTATGCCGATCCCAATCCGACCTGGAAATACAAGCTCAACGAGTTTAATGTGACCGATGCGAGCGCGGTGATCAAGATCTCTCCGGATAAGAAATTTACGGCAGTAAGCGAGATTAAAAACGGTCGTTACCGGGTCTATTTATTTGACAGTGAAACGGGTTCCAAAAAAGTGGTGCGCCAGGGCAAGCTCGACATTATCGGCGGCCGTATGAAAACGCAGCCGCCGCTTTTGGGATGGTCCAGGAATAATGAGCTGACAATTCTTGCCAACGAAAACGACAAGAAGAACCTGTACAGGTATGAAAATGTAGGTACCAAAAAAATCAAGATCAAAACAAAACGCAATATCCGCGGGCTGGATCAGATTGTGGATATGGACGTGTCGCACGACGGATCGATGCTCGCTGTAAGTGCTGACAAAGCAGGACAGAACGACATTTTCCTCATCAGCGTGGCCCGGGCTTCCGCATTACCGCTCACCAGCGACCTTTATGATGATCTTTCGCCGCGGTTCGTTCAGGGTTCTTCGCGCCGGGTTGTTTTCTCTTCCAACAGGCCCGTCGATTCGCTGGGCAGGGGCGATAAAGGCAACTTCAAATCCATCGCACCTTCATACACGCTGTTCGAACACGATGGTACCCCGAGATCGGAAAACATGATCAAGCTGGTTGAATCGGAAGGGAAGACCAAAATGACACCGGTTTACGCCGATGAAAATAACATCGTTTACCTTTCCAATGGCAAGGGTGTTAATAACCTATACAAATACGACCGCGCTTCGCAAGCCAGTTCGCAGCTGACCAACTACATTCAGAATATCCGTAATGCCGATGTGAACCTGAAAGCTGCCGGCGGTGCATTGGCGTACACCTATTTAAATGATGGGTATTATACCGCCGCATTCAAAAATGGATTTGATATCAATGCGACCGTCAATCCGCCATCATTAAGCGTGGCCAGCGCGGGCAATCCGGTCAATGGTGCGGCAGCCAATGCAGCAGCAAAGACCGATTCAACGACGAAAACTGGCCAGGCGGATCAACCCAAAAAGCTGGCTTTGAAAGAAGGCGAGGTTGATACCGATAATTACGAGTTCGATGAAGATGTTTTGAAAGCATTTGAATCGAGAAGAACCCGCGGCAGCTTCCCCACAACGCCCGGCGTTGCCTCGCGTACGAAGGCTGTTCGTGAAAACATCGCGATTAAAGGGCCGTACAATTATAAAGGATTGTTTATCACCAATGACGCAAGCTCCGACTGGCGCATTGACCCGATCCGGGGATTCGGCTATTCGCAATCCATTTCGATGAACGACCTGCTCGAAAACCATGTCATCAAAGCCGGGCTTTTCATTTCTTCGAATTTCAGGAACAGCGATTTGTTCGCCGAATACAACAACAATACTTACCGGGTCGACTTCGGCCTGCGTGTGGACAGAAAGACGCTTTACAACGATTCGGAAGGCTTAATCCAGAAATACCGTTTCAACCAGCTGATGTTCACAGCCTCATATCCATTCTCGACCACGAGCCGTTTCTCGGTATCGCCGATGTTCACATCTACACGGATGATCGACGTGCTGCTGCCTAACCCGGACTTCGAATTATGGAGGTGTGCGCAGCGAGTTTGTATTCGATAATACCCGCGTGAACGGGATGAATATGATGGAAGGGACGCGGTTCAAGGTTCGTTACGATCTTTACCAGGGTTTGAGTAATGGAAATGAGAGCTTCAACCGCGTGAGCCTCGACCTTCGTCATTATCAGAAAATCCACCGCGACCTGATCCTTGCCGTGCGCGCAGCAGCGAGCCATTCGGGCGGACGTGCGCCAAAGCAGAATATCCTGGGCGGTATGGAAAACTGGCTCGGTAACCGGAAAGAAACGCGTACCGGTGATAACCCACTTAACTTCCAACGCGATAACCGCGACATTTTCTTCGCCGATTTCGCTACGAACCTGCGGGGTTTCAAACTGAACAGGCTGTCGGGTACAAGTTACATGTTGCTGAATGCGGAGCTGAGAATCCCGCTGGTGAAATACCTCTATCGTGGGGCAATTACATCGAGCTTCCTGCGCAACTTCCAGATCGTCGGCTTTGGCGATATCGGTACTGCGTGGACGGGCAAAGGGCCATTCAGCGAAAACAACAGCCTCAATACCCAGATTATCGGGGATGAAAACGAGACATTCCGCGCAACGGTTACCAATTATAAAAACCCTTACCTGATGGGTTACGGCGCAGGGGTGAGAACGACGCTGTTCGGTTTCTATGCCAAATTTGATTATGCATGGGGAGTGGATAACGGTTATACCAACAAGCCAATTCCTTACGTAACACTGGGTTACGATTTTTGATTTGAGTCAGCAGTAAAAAAGTAATATCGAAGAGTTATAAAGATGGCAAGAGACTGACTCTCCTGCCATTTTTGTTTACAATAACCCAATTTCAGTGCTATGCTTTTGAAAAACACACATCACTATCCGAGAAAGATTTTTCTTGCAGTAACATTACTAACAGGCAGCCTCGGCGCGGCTACGGCGCAGCGGGAAGTGCTGTATGAACAATATGTTCAGAACCCGATGTCGATCAATCCCGGCTTCACGGGTGCGCGCGAGGACTTCAATATGACCGCGATTTTCCGCCGGAAATGGTTCAATATCCCCAATTCGCCAACCAGCCAGACTTTCGCCGCCGACGGTACCATTGCGGATGGTAAGTTTGGCATAGGCTTTCAGGCTTTGAACGACCAGACCAGCTATTTCACAACGACCGGCTTTGTGGGCTCATTCGCATTTCACCTGGGCTTGTCTGATACCTGGAAGCTGGGCCTTGGCGCCCAGGGCGGAATCAACGTGCTGCCGGTTTCGGATGGTACCTTTATAAGTAACAACCGTGCATTGGGCAGCTTCGGGCTTGGCGCCTGGCTGCGTTCGGAGAAGTTATACTTCGGGATTTCCAAACCGGAAGTGCTTTCGCAGAAGTTTGGCGACCAGGTGGTAGGTACTTTTTACCGCCGGCCGCTGTACATTACCGCGGGCGGAAGCCATGATCTGAGCGAGGATGTGATGATGTTGCCGCATGTGCTGGTTATCCAGGAAAAAGATCACAAACTAAGAGTTGACTTCGGATCGCGGTTCTGGTTCAGGGAGAAGGTGGGGTTGGGCGCGTCTTACCGTGTGGGAGGCGGGTACAATT
>CAMLNK010000381.1 GCA_946481035.1 uncultured Dyadobacter sp.
TCAGAAAGGATTCTCTCGTGTTGAAAAATACGGCGGCGGGAGTTTATGATGAAGAGTTCAAATCGCTTTTTAACACAATTTCAAAGACCAAAATCCCCGTTTACGTCCGTTTCGCACATGAAATGGAAATACCCATTCACAGGTATTCCTGGCAAAGCCGCGATCCCGTTGCGTACATCAAGGCATTCCGGCATTTTATGGAGTTTGGAAAGGGAATTGAAAATGTGAAAAGAGTTTGGGGCCCTGCGGGTGACAGAGGCTCTATGGAATGGTATCCCGGCGGCGACGTGGTCGATTTCATCAGTATCGCCATCTACGGCCTGCCTGATAAGAACATTACCGATCCGACCAAACAGGAGTCTTTTGAAACGATTTTCAATCGCAAGGTTTGGCGCATGCGTTTTGCTTCGAAACCGATTTTTGTAACGGAATTTGGCGTGAAAGGGCCTGAAGACTATCAGGCCCAATGGCTGGAAAAAGCCGCAAAAGTATTGGCTGCCCACAAAGAAGTAGTTGGCGCGAGCTATTTCAACCTGGCCGATAACCCGGAAGTTTGGGGTGATATACCCGCGCCGAACTGGGGAATCAGCCAGTCTACTTTTGATCGTTTCGTAAAGGCACTACAAGCCGGTCACTAATGGCCCGACAGGCTTTTGCTTCGGTTGCAGCGGTGTATTGAGCTCCGATTTGATAATATCATTCACCGTCCCGTTCTGGATCACGTACAGGTAGAGGCGGTACAGAGCGGGATGTTTCGGGATGGTCAGGGTTAGCTGCCCGCCTTCTCCGGCATCCGTCATTTCCACCGGATTATCGAACCCGTCCGTTCTGACAAGCTTCCATTCAAGCCGAAGGTCTTTGGTCGGCTTGTTGAAGACTTTCCACTCGTTATTTTGCCAGATAATCGCGTGATAACCCAGTGTAGCGCCTTCGAAAGTGCCCAGGGCCGGTGTGAGAACTTTGAGTTGTGCGATAGATTGAGGGGCATTTCGGCTACTCCATATCGATTCCAGCAATTGCAGGGAGTACTTCGGCCGCCCGGCATAATCGTGCAGGCCGTCGAAACTTACGTGTTCGAATATCTTTTCGTCCTGCCAATTGGAAATAAACGTTCCCACCCGCCGTTCCCGGCTTTCTGCAAATACCTCTGCGCCGATATAGCTCAGATAAGATGGAGCTGCAAGTGCGGGAATACGTACCTCTTCCGTGTTTTTCTGAATATCCACAATCACAAGACCGAATGCGTCGATCGCCGGGGAAACCTGTTTGATCAGGTATGCCAGTTTCTGCGTTTCACCATTCAGTTCGAGGTCCACCGTGACCGGGCGCGAGCTGTCGATCCTTTTTATCGCCTCGCTGACTTTTTTAACCCAATACAAATACTGCTTTTGCTCCCCGGTGCTTTCCGAACGGCGGTGACGCTGAATCGCCGGATTGCCGATGTTCCAGGATACAATGTGTTTTTGATCTTGAAGCCTGCTGACAGTGGCCAGAATTTCGCTCGCCAGATCGTCGGCACCGCTTTTGTCATGCAAAAAATCGAGCGTTTCGGGTATCCAGAAGGTATAATGCACCCGGATGCCTGCTTGCCGCGTTGCCCTCAGAATATTATAGTCGTAAATATCGGGGCCGAAATGCCGGATTGCATTGACGCCCGTGCGGCGCATTTGCGCAATGTCTGCTTCAAGCTCGGGCTTCGTAAATGCCGGGTACCGGCGCGACCAGTTATGCCCTTTGGTATAGTTCACGCCCCGTGTTCCTTCAAAAAATGCTATCGGACGTTGCGCGCGCGTGCCGCTCGTATCAGGCTCACGTACTCCCATGGCACGGAATAGCGCCGGAATGTCGGGGTAGTGCTGAGATTTTTGCTTCGTCATACTGAGCGCATATGCCTGGTTTTTACTGGCAATCGCCAGGTCGTGCTCCCGTTCGGGATTGAAACGCCGGAAATAAATGATAATGCTGATAACGAGAACGGTGATCAGGAATGCGGAGGTTCGCACGCCACCATAAATGCGCCGGCGCAAAATCCAGAAATTGCCTTTCAACTCCTTGATAGCCTTGAATGCATTTTCCAGGAAAGGTGAGGAGCCCGAAAATTCGCGGATCTGCTGCTGCCGGCTTGCGGCGATATTGAAGCACATGAAAAAGCAATTCACCCCGGCAAAGCCCGCCATAATGAGGTTGTATGGGTTAAGATCCTCATACAACCCGTAAACGATAGCCAGAAGCGAAACGCCCAATACCACCAGGTTAGGGACATTCAGCGGCCAGTTATTGGCTTCATTGCCATCTTTCGGGGTGGGTACGTAAGGGATTTTCTTGCCCGAAATAGTATACAACACGCCCAGAATGAATATCCACCAGGTTCCGATCATCAGAAACCCGCCGACCACATGGAAGCCCCGCTCTTCATCCTCCATCACCCACCATTGCACGAAATGCCGGATTAATACAACGCAGGAAACCATTGGCAGAATGACCAGGAAGAAATCGGTAAGGTCGAAATGCATCGGGCTGACATCGAATACCAGCGCCAGCACCGGGATCAGGAAGTTGATCAGGAAAATGAATCCCGACATATAATGCAGCGGGATCGTGGCGTAGTGAATTCGCTGCGCCCACGTAAACCGCGGGAAAAGTTTGGGATACACATGCACAAACAGATCGAACACCCCGCGCGACCATTTGAGCTGCTGCTTGTAATAGGCTGAAAGCGTGGAAGGTACCAGCCCGCGTGCGAGCACTACCGGTACATACACCGATTTCCATCCCTTGGCGTGCAGCTGCATGGAAGTGTGCATGTCTTCTGCCAGCCCGGCCGCGTGCCCGCCGATGGATTCAAGGGCGGTTCGGCGGAAAGTACAGTTGGCGCCGATCGCCAGCACGGTTCCGTAATGGTTCATGGTCATCATCATCGGACCATAAAACTGATAGGTTTGCTGGGCAGCACCTTTGGCAATCAGTCCTTCGTCGTGGTTTTTATATGCCTGTACGATTTGTACATAACCGATCTCGGGATTGTCGAAATGCGAGATGATCGGGTCGAGGAAATCGGGAAAAGGGACGTGATCCGGGTCGAGGACCACGCAAAGCTCTCCTTTTGAAATGCCCAATGCATTGTTGATGTTTCCGGCTTTGGCGTTCCGCTTGTCCGTGCGTGTCACATGATGCACGCCCAACCGCGCGCACACGTCACGCAGGTAAGGATCGTCGGCTTCGTCGCAGAGGTAGGTCTCGTGCGGATAAGTAATGGCCTGGATGGCTGTCAGCGTCTCGACGATCATTTCGTAGGGTTCGCCAGCGCAGAAAGTCGTGAAAATATCGACCGTATACCGGCGTGTCAGCGGCGGAGTGGGAGGTACGGTAATGAACAGGTAATGGCACCATTCATGCAGCACTTTCAGGCAAGTGAAAACAAACGTAATCACGAGCATCCAGTACAATGGCGCATATCCCCTGACCGACTCGGACAGCACGCTGGAAAGGAAAAATCCCATCGAAACCAATCCGAAGAAGATCATCAGCCGCAGCATAAGCAGTTGCTTGCGGGTTGGCGGTTTTACATATAATGTCTGATTCATGGCGGGCTTACGACATAAAAGGGTGTGTTACACGAAGCGAAATTTCCCGCGTCGTCGTAGATAGTCGCGAAAATCCGGTAAGGCCCTTCCTGCTTAGGGGTTAAAAAAGAGAGACGAAGGTTTTGGCCGGAACTGTCGATGGTCGTGACCGGTGTCATTTTTCGCGTACTGTTGATCTGATTCTTACGGTACCAGTCCTCCCTGAAAATTTGCCATCGGATAGACCGGATGCGGTCGTGGCCTGAAAACAGCAGCACTTCCGCGGATGCGGGGGCGGAGGGGTTCAGGAGAATGTTATCGCGGGCACCCCGCTTGTTGAGCAGCATGTATTTGAGGTCCGGATACGAGACCTGTGACGGTTTGCCCGTCCAGATACTTTTCATCGTACTGACCGCCTCGGAGGCACCGCCTTTTTCATCGAATATGCTGAACCACGTGTGGGTAGTTTCCTGTTTGTTGCCCCAGAAGAACACAAAAGCGCCCAAGAAGCGCGGGTCTTCCACCGGCATATGCTTTCGGAATCGCTGCTGGTAAATCTCGGCCTTCTTTTTACTGGTATCCTCTATGTATGCACCCCAGGCCGTTTGTTCGGTTCCCTCCCACGGCCCGTTGATACCCCATTCGAGCAGCATGTAGGGGCCTTTCCAAAGCCAGGAAAGATCGGCGAGGCTCTTTCGGAGCAAAGGGATCGTGCCAAAAATGTTAAAAGAGATCACGTCGACGTCGCAACGCAGCCGGACGTTCATAATGTACTTCGGGTTGAAATTCAGGATGGTGGTGGTAACAGGATGATCGGGGTCCTCCTGGTGGATCATGTCTGTGAGGTCGTTGAATGAATCGTAAAAATCCCCGTAGGTCCATTTATAAGGGAAATCCAGCTCATTACCCAGGCACCACATCAGCACCGCAGGATGGTTTCTGAACCGCCTGATAATCGATTTTAGTGCCCGATACCGTTTTTGGGTAATTTGAGGATCGGTATAGAAAGTGATATCGCCGCTATTGGGGATCGGAAGGCCTACAATAACCGCCAGGTCGTGCTTTTGCGCGCTGTCGAGCACCTGGGCGAGGTGTGTGGTATCCCAGGTGCGCAAGGTGTTGCCGCCGGCCTCGCGGAGTTCGCGGAAATGCGAATCACCTCCCGCGCCCTTGATAATGTAAGGTTTCCCGTTTCTCATGACGGAGTACCGGCCATCGGAATGATCGATGTATACTTTTGCCGATTTGTTAGGCTGTTTTTCGCCCAAACAGCCTGACAATACAATCGGAAGCAAGAAAGCCAGCAGCAGTAGTAAATGAATGCGGATAGACAAGGGATCGGACTAGTTGTAACCTTGAGAGGTGTTTCAGAAAGGTAAAATACGATAAAAATGACTTAAAATTGAAATAGTTTGTAAAAAGTGTATAGAAGTAGATACATTGTACATACATGCGGATTTTATGATTATTGCTTACCTTTATATAAATGTTTTGGTTTACTAAATTTTGAATTCTTGTTTACATTGAAATGAAGGAAGACTCACTCTCGAACAGGGCCTATACAGAATTGAGAAAGAAAATACTCTCAAACCAGCTCACCTCGGGAACGCGGCTTAAAGAGGATGAATGGTCTAAGAAACTGGATGTCAACAGGATGGCTATTCGTGAGGCGCTCACGAGGCTTTT
>CAMLNK010000382.1 GCA_946481035.1 uncultured Dyadobacter sp.
CGTTAAAAGTCCTCGAAAGGGCTTCCACGTCGTCGTCGGTAGGATCTACCACCAGTCGCTGATGGAGATTATGTGCATTAATACCCTTCACATTGCGGATAATGCGGCGGATCGGTTTGAAAATTTCATTGGAAAACAGCTTTCCAAATGTGAACACAAATACCATCGCGATGAAAAACCCGATCAGCAGCAAGTTTTTCAGATTGTCCATTTCCTGCATTCCATAGGTGTCCAGCGCCGACGACACCACCATCACCTTCTGCTTGTCCCGCGCAATGCGAAGTACTACATAGGAAGTGTCGTGGTTGAAATACCTGACCGGAATATCGTTTTGTGCCGCTTCATAAAATGATGAAGGCAGCGAAAGCCGTTTTCTGGTCGCTTCGTCAGGTGGATCGGGCAATATGCGGTGCTTTTCGTACGGCAGGCTACCCAGGTGCCGTTCTTTAATATCGTAGTAAATGGATGTGAGCGATTTGTTCTCCTGCAATGCCGCGTGGCCCACAATGTCCGAGCGTACTTCGAGGCGGTGAAAAAAGCTCGCAGAGATATTTTCGGATGCAAAAAAATAGACAAACACGCTCAATGCCAGGATGATACCCGCAGATAATGCAGTAAAAATCAGGGCAATCTTACTTTGTATCTTCATACGACTGACGGACCACGTACCCCATGCCGAAAACAGTATGTATCAGCTTAATATCATGATTTTTATCGATCTTCTTCCGAAGGTAATTGATATATACATCCACGACGTTCGTTCCCAGATTGAAATTGATATCCCACACATTTTCGAGGATTTCCATTCGGTTCAAAACACGGTTGGTGTTGGAAAGCAGGTATTCCAAAAGGCGGAATTCGGTGGCTGTGAGCTCGATAGGCTGTCCTCCGCGTTTAACGGTCTTCGTTACCTTGTCGAGTATAAGATCGCCTAATGTCAGCACTTTATCGTTTTTCTCCTTTTCGGGTTCCTTGCCGCGGCGGATCAGCGTCCGGAGCCGCGCTTCCAGTTCGGCAAGCTTGAAGGGCTTGGTCATGTAATCATCCGCACCGGCATCGAGGCCCGACACGATATTCTCGGTCGTTCCGAGCGCTGTCAGCATTAAAATCGGTGTCGTTACCTGCGCATGGCGCGCGCGGCGGCACACTTCCATACCATTGATAATCGGGATCATCAGGTCCAGAATAATCACGTCAAACTGGTGCTGCAAAGCCATTTGCAAACCCGACTGACCATCCATGGCAATAGTGATCTCGTGGCCGTTGGCCGTAAGACTACGCTGAATCAGGGATATAACGCTGGGCTCATCTTCAATGAGCAAAAGCTTCATGGATAGCTTTGAAAACGGCATTGTAACAGAGGTTTTAAAGTGTAAGGTATGAAAAAACCGCGTGGCAATTCATTTTTCCAACATTTCCGTGTATCAGGTCATTTCAATCGGCGGGGATTCGTGTTAAATTGTCAATCTTTTCACCGCAACGTTCCCGGACCTTGACTACACTTTTACCACGCACCCCTAACGGACTCAAAATCTGCGCACAACGCCTCGCTTTGTCCGTATTTTTCATTCTCCTGGCGGCTTGCAGCCTTTATGCCGGCGATTTTAAAGTGATACTTACGGGCAACACCGCCGACTTCGAAAACCCGGCCGCTATTTTTCCGGTAATTGAAAATTATCTCGCGACCAAACCGGGGCCGGTGCTGTGGGTATTCAACGGCGATGCGTTTCCCGAGCAAATGAGCGTCGGGCAAGTCGCCGACTGGAAAAGACAGGCCGACGCCCTGCTCGACCGCAATCCGGAGCTGCATATGCTCCTCAACCAGGGCGATCGCGAATGGCTCGGCTCGGGCAAGGAGGGCTGGCAGCGGGTAATGGCACTGGAAAAAGCGCTGGATAGCCAAAAGCACCCGCGTTTTCAGGTGTTTTTGGGTCACGGTTGTCCCGGCCCATGGACGGTTTCCTTTCCGACACTCGAAGTGGTCGTGGTCAACTCCCAATGGTGGAACCATCCGCATGACAAACCCAGACCCTCGTCCGACGCCTGTACCATCGCCGATACTGACAATTTCGTAGAAGAGCTCGAAGGCATACTGGATGAAACCACCGATAAAAATGTGCTGCTGCTTTCCCATTTCCCGGTCGAATCGCTGGGAAACTACGGCGGGCGATTTTCGGCCGCCTCCTATTTCTCACCTCCGCTGGTCGGCAATGCGCTGGTCGGGTTCCGGCAGAATATCGGTACCACCCGCGACATTTCGAATACCAATCTTGGACCGTACCGTTACAAAGTGAATGGTGTTTTACAGGATTATGGCTCTGTAATTCTCGCCTCGGCACACGACAGGAACCAGTCGGTGATGCAAGACGGCAATAACTTCTTCATCAACAGCGGCGGAATCGCCGGCGGAGGCTACATTGCCCATGGCACAAAAGCCGCATTAGCCTCGTCCTCAGCGGGTTTTGTTGAAATAAATTATTATTCCAATGGCAATGTCAGCTACCGGCACTGGCTGGTGAATGGGAATCAGGTTTCCAAAGAAGAGGAAGGTCAACTTTTCAAATCGGCCTGTGAAAATGTGGGTAAAGGCATTACCAATACCCTCTTGCAGCCCTGCAACCCGGTCATCAAACCCTCCGACAAAATGGATACGCAGCGTCCCGAACCGGCAACTGTGGCGGCCGGAAGCGAATATGCCAGCAAACGTTTCAAGGAAAAATGGTTTGGAAAACATTACCGCGACTCCTGGACTGTCCCGGTAAAAGTCCCCTACCTCGACATGGACACTACTTTCGGCGGGCTGGTCATCGCCGGAAAAGGGGGCGGCCGGCAGACAACGTCGCTCAAACTCGTCGCTGGCAATGGAAAGGAATATGTGTTCCGGTCGGTGGACAAAGACCCTTTCCGCGCGCTAGCGTATGAGCTGCGCGGGACTGTCGTTTCCCAGGTGCTCAAAGACCAGACTTCCACCCAGCAACCCTATGGTGCCATGGCCGTAGCGCCCCTGCTCGACAAAATCGGCATTCTGCACGCGAGTCCGGAGCTGTTCGTATTGCCCAAAGACAATAAGCTCGGGGTATTCAAAGAACAATACGGCAATCTTTTCGGCATGCTCGAAGAAAGGCCAACCGATAAGATCGAAAAATCGAAAGTTTTCGCCGGCGCCAAAGACATTGAGAAAAGTTTTAAACTATTCAACAAACTCTACCACGACCACGATAACCGCGTAGACCAACGCGAGTTTGCCCGGGCGCGCATGTTCGACCTGTGGATCGGCGATTGGAGCAAGCACGAGGACAACTGGAAATGGGCGGGTTACAAAACTGCGGACGGCGAGCGTTACCGCCCTATCCCCCGCGACCGCGACCACGCCTTCTCGCGCTGGGACGGTATTATTCCCTGGCTTGCCGACCGTGAATGGGGTATGCCGAATGGCGAAAATTTTGCAGAACGCATCCAAGGCCTCCGCAGCCTCATGTGGCAAGCCCGCCACCTCGACCGCTTCGTGGGCAGCGAACTTACCAAGGCCGATTGGGTGGCGGCAGCCAGAGAAATCCAGCAGGCCATTAAAGAACAGGACATCACCGCTGCCGTGCACCATATGCCTTCGGAAATCTATGAAAAAGACGGCCGGGAGATCGAGCGGAAACTCAAAACACGTATCGGCGACCTCCAAAAATATGCCGCCGGATATTACATGCTGCTTGCCAGGGAAGTGGACGTTGTAGGCTCCAACAAAGGGGAATATTTCAAAGTAATGCGCGAAAATAATGGCCGGGTGACGGTGACTGTATATGATGTTTCAAAACAAAACCGGCAGGCCGACACATCGAAAACTTACTACCATCGCGTTTTTGACCCTACTGAAACCCGCGAGATAAGGCTGAATGGCCTGGGTGGCGACGATGTTTTCGATATTCAGGGAAAATCGGAACAGTCGATTCTCATCCGGATCATCAGCGG
The DNA here is from genome assembly GCA_946481035.1 of uncultured Dyadobacter sp. Next base: position 3,964 of record CAMLNK010000382.1, read on the forward strand.
AGGTGGGGATGATGCTGTTTCAGATAAATCCGATGTCCGGAAAGGTGGCAGGCAAACCCTCGTCTATGAAAAAGACTTAAATCCGCACCACGAGCTCGGCACGGAGGGACGCGAAGTAAAGCCCGTCGACGAGCGCTACTATGAATATGACCGCAATGCATTCAAATACCACACTTACCTGCCCGTTGCTTTGCTTACTTACAACCCATTCACCGGCTTTGCTGTCCACGGAGGCGTTACATTCACCTGCCAGCGCTTCGGCAAGCCGGATTTTGCTTCGAGGCATTCGCTCAGCGCTTCGGTGAGCGTAAAGGGCAATTATGAATTCAGTTACAGCAACCAGTTCAGGCAACTGGCGGGCAAGTGGGACGGTGTTTCGCAGGTTTCGCTCTCGCGCCCGCTCAATTACAACTTCTTCTTCGGTGTAGGCAACGACACACCCAAAAACAACGACTTGTCTTCCAACTACTACCGCACCCAATACAACTCTTTCTCCGTATCGGCCGGCCTCGTGCGTCAGTTCTGGAAACAGAGCAAAATCGAAGTTACCGCCAGCTATGAGCTCGACGAAGGCATTCAAAGAAACAACAGCTACCTGGCCGACCACCCGGAGATCTTCGGCGTCGGGCAACTCCATTTACTTTTCGCAAAAGGCATTCTCAACCTCGATTTCCGTGACCGCGCCGCATTGCCCGAGCGCGGCTTCCGTGTGCAGCTTGCGCAGCAGGCGGGCCACGTTTCGCAATCCCGCAACGATCTGGCCTCCATTTCAGAGCTTGAAATCGAGCAGTACCTGTCGACGCACAGCAAAAACCCGCTCACATTCGGGCTCCGTCTCGGCGGCGGCATTGCGAAAGGACAACTGCCGTTCTACAAACTATTCTCGCTGGGCCAGCTCAACGATCTCCGCGGCTTTAAGCGCAACCGCTTCACCGGCGAATCGAAAGGCTTTCTCAACACCGAGCTCCGCTGGCAGCTCGCCGAAACCCGGAATACATTCGTCCCGCTCAAAATGGGCGTACGTGCATTTTATGACCTAGGAAGGGTTTGGGCCAAAAACGACCCGGGCAATGCCAACTACTGGCACCAGGGCTACGGCGGCGGGTTTTACATTACCCCATTCCGTGAGCAATTCGCATTCAACATCAGCGCAGGAACATCCAGGGAAGAGTCGCTTTTATTAATTATATCGATATGGAGCTTTTTTATGTAATAACGGTTACCCTTTATATTATCCACAAAAAACATCACCCCCACCCACGGTGTTTACCCAACA
>CAMLNK010000383.1 GCA_946481035.1 uncultured Dyadobacter sp.
TTCACGTAATAAATACCTGCGCTACGAATACCAGCTTCGCGTATAGACACGGTTGCTGTTCTGGCAGTAAAGCTTCTCGGCCCGTTCCATTGATATTCGACACCGCCAGAAGCCGTGAGTTCTACCGTTTGGCCCACTGTGTACGGGCCTCCGTTGCCCGCAGTAGCTGCCGGGAGCGGCAAAACGGTTACAGGTATTTCAAATGTGAGCGGCGGATTGCCGTCGGTTTTGCATTCAGCTTTATAAATAGTACTTCGGGAAGGCGCCGCCGAAATAGATTGTGCATTTTGCCCCGTTGACCAAAACACTTTACCTGTACAACCATAACTTGTGAGCATGATTGTGTCGCCTGCGCAAATCGTATCCGACGAGACTACTCCTTCAAATACCCGCGGAAGAGCCGACCGCAATGTCCAGTGAATGGTCTTTGCACGCAGTTTTCTCACACCGTCCCTCCTGCTCATCGCCGTCGAATCCAATATGGTAGCCGTCAATGTCGACCCGTCCGGCACCTGATCAGGTTTCAATATCAATTTGTTTGGATCCTGGGAAATTCGTTTCCCATTCAAATGCCATTCTACTTCGAGGCTATTGGGATTAGGTTCCAACAAATGCAGCTTGAAGGCTGTTTGCTTGTCAATATGGATCTCAGAAGAGGTATCAGGTTCAATCCGTTCAACCGGGTTAACGATCTTCAAAATACTTTCCACCACGGCTTCACGACAGACAGCGCAATGATCCTTCTCCATATATTCCATTAAGCAGGTGCCCTGGGCTGGTTTATACCACCTGGCGGCTTCACCTTCAGAACCATGCTTGTAAATGCCTATTGAGGGAAAGTTAAGCCAGTTTTTCCATCTGACTTTTGTCTCTGAACTATCCCCGGTGATATTCGGTCCTTCTCTTAAATACGTACCATACGGCCCTTGCCAATATTCGTCTGCAAGATTGGCAAGCGTATGCCCAACCTCATGAACACCCACATTATTCGAGTTTTTTTGAAGGCTAAAAATAGCAACACCACCTCCTGCCCCACCATAATATTGGGTATTGGCCAACATGATCACCATGTCGAAAGCGGGAAAATGGGTTGCCAATAGGTCTGAATATGCTTCCCGTTTCGTGATGGCTAGCAATCTGTGAATCGCTTCACCGAAAGAAACTCCGAAGAATGTCTCTCTCGTTTCAACCGGCTGATCGGGATAGGCATCTGGCGCCGTGCCCGGATTGGTGATTCCGCTCTCCTTTGAAGGCGTTCGGATCGCAAAGAAGTTGAAATAATCCTGGTACTTATCGTAAGGCTCATGGGTTCGAAAGAAATCCGCAAACTTCTTCGCCTCCGCTGCGAATTTGGGCATTTCGGCTTCCGTAAACCCATCGCCCAGAATGACGACATTAATGCGGTTATCCTGCGGCCCGGCTTTGTAAAGTGTGTCTACCTGATAATGCTGGCCGAAAGTGCTGGTAATGGTGCACAGCAACCAAAAGAACAGAGAATACGTCCTCATAAATTACATCAATGAATAGTGTGTATTGAAAAATGGTTAACCTAGGATTTCATCCGCTTACTGCACCGCCACCTTCCCCGAAACTTCCCTGCCTCCATTTGTAAACCGGTACAAATACACCCCCACAGCCACATTCAGCTTAATGTCCGTTTTCTTCTCAAAAGATTTGGAGAGTATTTCCCTGCCAGCCTGATCATACAGCTTGATATTCGATTTACCCCCCAACCTTGTTTCAACAGAAATGTAATCCCGAGCGGGATTCGGTGACACGGTTACCAATGCTTCCGGGCCGGTTGGCGTGGAAAGTATCGGATCGATCTTCACCTCGGTTTGTGCCGTTTGGGAGCATCCGTTTACATCTGTAACCGTAACTTCGTAAATACCGGCCTGATCCAACGCAGCGTCGTTCAGGAAGACGTGCGAGAGCGTGGAAGCGAAGAGTTTCGGTCCGCTCCACAGGTAACCGGTTCCTCCGGTCGCGGTGAGTTCGATCGTCCCCCCCTCGTAATAGGGCCCGCCATTGGCGGCGGTTGCATTCGGCAAGGCCATTACCTTCACCACCGCCTCAATGGTTTGCGTTGGTGCGCCTTCGACTTTGCAAAAAGCAGAGTATTTGGTCGTCTGCCCAGGCTTCACTGTGATAGCATTCCCGGTCGCGCCGCCCGACCAGCTTAACGTACCCCGGCAGCCAAATGCCGAAAGCGTCACCTCCTCACCGACGCAAATGGTATCCGAAGAAACTTTTACCCGAAACACGTCCGGAGTGCCGGATTTGAGCGTCCATTCAACCTTTCGTGTGCGGTCGGCCCGGGCTCCTTCGTACCGGCTCGTGGCGGTAGAGTCGAAAACGGTTGCCGCGAGCACCGCGCCGTCGGGTGCCTGATCGGGCGTGAGCGAGAGTTCCGCACCCGTGCTTTTAATCAGGTCTCCATTTACAGTCCATTGCACCTGTAATGTATTAGGATTAGGGACAAGCAAGTCAACTTTAAATGTCTGTACGTCTTTGACCGTAACTACACCACCCGGAGCCGGCTCTGCTTTTTCTATCGGATTCACCTGTTTCAGCAGGGTTTCCACCGTGGCTTCCCTGCAAACCACGCAAAACCCCTGATTTAAATATTCCATTAAGCAGGTTCCATTTGCCGGCTTATGCCAAAGCGCCGCATCGCCGGTATCTCCATGTTTGTAAATGCTGATACCGGGTTCATTCAGCCAGTTTTTCCAGCGCACGCGGGCGGCGCTGCTTTCCAGCGTCATGTTAGGGGCCTCCCATCCATAGCCCGGGCCAGCCCAATATTCGTCGTTGAGGTGCGAAAAAGTATGGCCGATCTCATGAACACCTATCGTATTCGCTTGTGTATGAAGCGTATGTACGGATATCCCCCCACCTGACCCTCCGTAATAGGGTGTATTCACAAGCACAATCACCAAATCATACATCGGAAACTGGTTGGCAAGGAGCCCTTGCAGTACGTCATATTTGGAGATCGTCACCAGGCGGTGGATGGAACTACCGAACGTGGAACCAAAAAACGTATTTTTTGTACCAACCGGCTGATCCTTGTAAGCATCCGGGGCAGTACCCGGGTTGGTCACACCGCTTTCGACGGAGGGGGTGCGAATGGCAAAAAAGTTGAAATAATTGCGATAGCGCACATAAGGATCATAACCGAGGAAGAAATCGGCAAACTTTTTGGCTTCCGTCGCAAATTTGGGAAGCTCCTGCTCGGTAAAGCCGTCACCGAGGACCACGACATTGATCCGGTTATCCAGCGGCCCTGTTTTGTAAAGCGTATCAACCTGATATTGCTGCCCGAATGCAAGCCCGGCAATGCAAATGGCGTATAATGTGATCAAAAATCTTTTCATGGCTACTTAAAACTGAGGGTATAGATTTTCACGGAACCTCGCTCAGGTGTGACACTGAAAAGCTCCAAACCGTTGAGTCCGGAACGCATCGGCATCCGAATCAGCAACACTCCTTCTTTTGCATGCATTTCCTCACGGCGGATATGGCCCGACGGATCACTCACCTCTACCGAACGATAAAGCGGATGCTCAAACACCATTTCCCGCTCCAACGAGCCTGTTTCATAGTGAGGGACTGCCCTGATTTGAACGGGAAATTGGACGGGATAAGAAAAGTCCTTCATCCGTCCGGTACCGGCACGTGCGCTCACGAGCGCGACGTTTTCGTTACCGCCCGGCTTACCGGTGATGCGGAAATTGAGAAAGAGAATATGGTCGGTCGACCGGGTATCGTAATTGGGAAGTTCACTGATTGTCAGTACGGAATGACCGGACCTGCAATGAAGCAATAGCAGGCTGGCAAGCGCGATGGCGACCGTGGAGAATAAGCGTAGCATGTGTAACCGAAAAAAGCTGTACGGAAGTCAATGTACAGCTTTATTAACGATTTTCACAGCACCTGCATTACTTCTTCCATCTCACGGATGGCTATCAAAACGTCTTCTTTTTCCGTACGATAATTCACAAACGCAGCTCGTATAGCCGAAGTACCCGATAACGAAGTAGGTGTCATAAAAACTTTTCCCCGACGATTTAGTTGGTTCAGAAAAGCCGGAATTCTTTCGACTCCAATTTTCAGTCGAAAACATACCACGTTCAGGCGAACGGGAGCTACCAATTCAAAATGCTCGCTGCCCTGGATGTAGTTTCCCAGCTCCTGTGCGCGGGCAATGCCGTTCTGCACGATCCATTCAAAGCCATTCCGCCCATATGCCGTGAGGCTAAACCAGGCAGGTAATGCCCGGAAGCGGCGCGAGTTTTCCGGAAGGAAGTTTAAATACGAAAAATTCTCCGACGGATCGCCGAGGTACGGCGCATTGGAGTTTTGAAAAGTGCTCACCTGCAACCGGCTATGCTCCTTCCGCACCAACGCGACTGCACTATCGTAAGGCACATTCATCCACTTGTGACAGTCGATGGTAATACTGTCGGCCTGCTCCCAGCCTTCGAGCAAATGCCGCTGAGACGGCTCACAAGCGGCAAATCCGCCGAATGCAGCATCGATATGGAGCCAGAAAGGGTACTTTTGTTTCAAAGCTACGATTGCCTTAATGTCGTCGAAATCAACGGTATTCACGGTTCCCGCGCTGCAATTCACGATAACCGGCCGCCCCTGGTTTTCAATGAGTTTTTGCTCAAAATCAGCCAGATCCATCGCTTCCCGGCCGTCGAGCGCTTGAATGCGGACTACATTATTACTGCCTATCCCCAACATCGCCAACGATTTGATGACCGAAGAATGCGGTGTGGCGGCCATTACCACCAGATCACCAGAAATACCTTCCCGCGAAACATCGTGCCCCGACCGCTCACCGGCCCATTGCCTCGCCACCGCCAATCCTGTGAAATTCGACATGGTAGCGCCTGTCACAAAACCACCGTTGAAATCCTCAGGCAAATGCAGCAGCTGGCACAGCAGCCTGATCGCTTCTTTTTCGACTATCGCCGAAACATCGCCCGCCCCTTGCATGGTTTGCGTGTTCTGGTCGTAAACAGCTGTGAGCCAGTCGCCGGCGATGGCCGCAGGTGTTGCCCCGCCTGTCACAAAGCCCCAGTACCGCGGTCCGGGACTCGCTACCATTAGTTTTTCGTAGTGTTTTCTAAATATTTCAATACTACCTAATGCACCGTTTCCCGCGTCTGTCAGATCAATTGAACCGACCGATTGCTCATTAATATAGGTTGGTTTTTCAGGA
>CAMLNK010000384.1 GCA_946481035.1 uncultured Dyadobacter sp.
TCCTTCCGACAAGAAGGTGATTATCGGTAAAAACCGCAATTTCACCCTGAATGGACAAATGGTGGCGTCGAACTACCAGTTCCGCGGGCAGAATATCAAATTCGACTACAACCAGTTTTTCGTGAATGTGGCGCCGTCTGATTCGATCACATTTACGCCGCGCGACAAGTTCGCGAAAGGACAAAAAGGCGAAGTCGGAGGGCACGTGAAGTATGAAAAAGGGGGTACGTTCTACCTCAGCGACCCGAAAAACAAATCGGGTATTCAGAAAGGCATTAAAAAATCACCCAGGCTCGTCGTGCCCGATGGTATGATCGTCTATTTCGACCAGCCGGAACGAGGGACGGTGCTCTACCCGCGGGAGGTGTTTTTCAAGATTCCCAAGATCGATATGGACGGCCTCGACCAGCGCGACGTGATTTTCGAGGGTACATTTAATTCCAACGGCATTATCCCGCCTATCCAGACCATCCTGAAAAGTATGCCTGATAACTCACTCGGTTTCGACTACAAACCGCCGGTTACCGATATGAAATTGTACGAAGGCAAGGCATTGGCGAAGTTTACCGATACGCTCACAATGGATAACAGCGGTTTGCATTCCAAAGCCATTTTGAAATACCTATCGGCCTCCATGACCGCTAAAAATGTTCTTCTAACCGCTGATTCATTGATGGCAACCGGTGAGGTAGCGAGCATTAAGGAAGCGACCATCGGCAAAGGCTATTTCCCTGCGGTTGCATTAAAAGATTATGCATTGAAATGGTATCCGAACGCAGATAGCATGTTTATCAGCACCACCGGCAAGTCATTCGCATTCCACCAGGGTACTACCAACCTGGAAGGAAGTTTGCTGCTGCGCTCGACGGGTTTGTATGGAAACGGCAAATTGAAAAGAACCGATTCAGAGCTAACGTCGCCCGATATCAAGTTCAATAAGGACGGTTTTTTGGCAAACAAATCTGCATTTGCGATCAATAGCGCGGATGTGAAGTCGACCAAAAAGCTGCTGACCGGCAACAATGTCAACGTTGATTTTAACTTCAAAACCGGCATTGCCAATTTTGTGACCGACGAATCGGGCTTTGGTAATGATTCTTCGGGCATGCAAATCCCAACGGCCTCGTACCAAACGCTCATCGGCAGTGCCAAATGGGACATGACCAAGAAGACGATCCTCATGAAAGGATTGGGCGAAACGTCTTCCTATACTTCCACAGACCCGGATCAGGAAGGCCTGACTTTCAACGGCTCCGAAGCGATCTACGACATTCAAAAAGTGACCCTGAACATCAAGGGTGTGCCTTACATTCAAACAGCCGACGTGAAAATCATCCCGGACGGCGGTATGGTGGCGGTGGATGCCAAAGGTAAAATTGTGCCGCTGAAAAAGGCGCGCATCGAGATCGACACCCTGAATGTATCGCACCGCATGCGCGATGCCGATATCCGCATCGATTCCCGTAACCATTTCGAAGGCTCGGCCACCTATCAGTACATCACGGCGCGGAAGGATACGTTTAATATCAAAATGCAGAATTTCGAGCTGGTGGAAGTGGGTGCGGGCGAAGAAGCCAAGCGCAAAGCGAAGGACAAACCGGCGCCGGGTATCAAATATTACACAACAGCCCGCGCCGACATTAAGGAAGCAGAAAACCTGTTCCTTTCGCCCCGCATTCAATATAAAGGCGCCATCAACCTCGTGGCTTACGAGCCGTCGCTGAAACTGGACGGTTTTGTGAAGCCGGTGATTAAGTACCGCAAGGATTTCCAGAGCTCGTGGATTTTGTACCAGGATTCTCCGGGCGAATCGGTTTCTATTAAAATTAATAAAGACCTTAAAAACGAGCACGAGATCCCGCTTTCGGTGGGTTTGCATTACAATGAAGCCAAAGGCATGTACATGAGCTTCCTCTCTCCCAAGGATTCGGACGGCGATGAAGACATTTACCAGGCGCAGGGCAACCTCAGTTACGATGAAGACAAAAAGGCGTTCCGTGTGAACCCGCCGCCGGGCGCCGACGGCCTGATCGACGAGGGTAATGCGCTGACTTTCGACGATAAAACCGGCCTCGCCACATTCGCGGGTCCTTTCAAACTTATGCAGGCCAACTGGCTGCAAACCTTCGGCAGCGCCGAAGTGCAGGTCGACAGCTCGAAATTCCGGTTCAACACGATGCTACTCTTCAATACACCTGCATTGACGCCAATTGCTCCGACACTCGCAGCGAAAATTGTGGAGACTAACCTCGCGGAATCCAACAGCACCGCCGCCGACGATGATCCAGAGCAACTAAACCGCAAACTTTCCGCGTTAATCGGTCCCAAAGGTGTCGACGCTTATATGAAACTGACAGCGGGAGGCTATAAACCAATTTTCGAAGCGTCACCGCTGCTGGATGTGCCGATGGTGCTCTCAAATGTGGACCTGCACTGGTCGCCCGTGCATAATGCGTATTACTCGCAGGGGCCTATCGGCGTGTCGCATTTCGGGCGCAACAATATCAATGCGCAAATGACCGGCGTGCTCGAACTCCGCCGCGGCGTGGAAGGCGACGAGTTCAGCCTGTATATCGAAGCGTCGCCGGATGTTTGGTATTATTTTGATTACAAAGCGGGTGAGTTGGGCGTCGTTTCATCAATGCTCGATTTCAATGATGAGATCGTGGCGAAGGCTAAGAATGTGAAATCCAAGGACATGACGCTCGTGAGCATTGGAACTGAAGAGAAGGAAATGTTTGTTAACCGCTTCGACGATTTCTATCAGCCTGCCTTGAAGAAAGCGAAGCTCGTGAAAACTGCGAAGAAGAAGGCGGCACCCTCCCAAGCCGAAGAAAAGAAGAAAAAAGCGGAACCGACAGAAGGATTCTGATGTGTTTAGCAGCATTTACAATAGTTTCTGCTAATTTTTGAAAAATAGTATCCTGAATTATAGTTTTGCAGCACAATTGCTTGCAAAATCCTCCAACTGTCGTATTTTTGGGAAAAACTTTTTGTAATTTAAATTTATCTTTGAATAGTACAAAATGAGTGTTGCCTTATTAATAGTTGCGGTTGTTGCTGCTTATTTGCTGGGTTCCATCCCAAGTTCAGTTTGGTACGGCATTGGGTATTTTGGAATAGATGTCAGGAAACACGGCAGCGGTAATGCGGGTGCCACCAACACGTTCCGGGTATTAGGCAAACGCGCAGGGACAGTTGTAATGCTCATCGACGTACTGAAAGGCTGGACGGCCACTTGCCTCGCTTCCATGCTTTTCTACATGAACGAGATCGGCGAAACCGAGCTGCTCATGTACAAGATCATCTTCGGGATCATCGCCATTATCGGCCACATCTTCCCCATTTTTGTGAATTTCAAAGGCGGTAAAGGCATTGCCACGCTGCTCGGAATGGTACTCGCCATTCACCCCGAGCTGGCGTCCGTTTGTATCACTATATTTATTCTGACACTAATTGCATCTCAGTACGTATCGCTGAGTTCCATCCTCGCGACGCTGGCATTCCCGGTGCTTTCGTGGACGGGCGCTTTCGGGCACCCTGAGCCGTTACTCGTAGTTTTTGGCTTTACGATGTTCATCCTGGTTGTTTTTACCCACCAGAAAAACATTGTCCGCCTGCTCAACGGCAACGAAAACCGTGTGAATATCTTCGCAAAATCGAAAGCGCGCAGCTGATATTCTTAATCTAACCCTTGTTATTACCAACCCCTGAGGCACAACCTTAGGGGTTATTTTTTTAACTTGACCGCCGATTCAGTTAAGACTAAAAACAACCATTCAATGCAGGAATATATTGAAAAGAACCGCGACCGGTTTTTGAACGAATTGCTTGATCTGCTCCGCATCCCGTCGGTAAGCGCCGATTCGAAGTTCAAACCCGATATGCTGAAAGCCGCGGAATACGTGCGCGACCGCATTGCCGAAGCCGGTGCCGACCGTGCCGAAATCTACGAAACCGAAGGGCATCCGGTGGTTTACGGTGAAAAAATCATCGATCCGGCTCTTCCTACCGTGCTCGTTTACGGCCATTACGACGTCCAGCCGGCAGATCCCTACGAACTTTGGAATTCTCCTCCATTCGAGCCGGTGATCAAGAACGACCGCATTTACGCGCGCGGCGCCTGCGACGATAAGGGCCAGTTTTATATGCATATCAAAGCCCTCGAAATCATGCTCGCTACGGGCACGCTTGCGTGTAATGTGAAGGTGATGATTGAAGGCGAAGAAGAAATCGGGTCGTCGAACCTGGGGACATTTGTCCGTAAATACAAGGAAATGCTGCAATGCGACACGATCCTTATTTCCGATACGAGTATCATTGCCAATGATGTTCCGTCGATCGAAACGGGTCTGCGGGGGCTGACATATGTCGAAGTGGAAGTAGTCGGCGCCAACCGTGATTTGCATTCAGGTGTGTACGGCGGTGGCGTTGCCAATCCTATCAACGTGCTTTGCGAGATGATTGCTTCGCTGAAAGACGAAAACGGCCACATTACCATTCCGGGCTTTTATGACAAAGTTCAGGAATTGAGTTCGTCAGAGCGCGCGGCATTGAATGCAGCACCTTTTGATTTGAATGAATATAAAAAAGACCTCGCTATCGACGACGTCGCAGGTGAAAGAGGTTATACAACCATCGAAAGAACCTCCGTACGCCCGACTTTGGACGTGAACGGCATCTGGGGCGGCTACATTGGCGAAGGCGCCAAAACCGTTTTGCCCTCAAAAGCCCACGCCAAGATCTCGATGCGCCTCGTACCCAACCAGAACGACGACGAGATTTGTGAAATCTTCACAAAGCATTTCGAATCTATTGCTCCGGCGTCTGTAAAAGTGAAAGTGGTACCTCATCACGGCGGCCTGCCTTACGTAACGCCAACCGATTCGGTGGAATACCGGGCTGCCGAGCTGGCCATGGAGGAGTCATTTGGTAAAAAACCGATCCCTACCCGCGGTGGCGGCAGCATTCCGATTGTCGCGCTTTTTGAGCAGGAATTGGGCTGCAAGAGCATTCTGATGGGTTTCGGTCTGGACATCGACGCGCTGCATTCGCCGAATGAGAGCTATGGGTTGTTCAATTATTACAAAGGCATTGAAACGATCCCGCTGTTTTTCAAACATTACGCGGAATTGAAAAAGTAAGTAACAAAAAAGAGGTGACAGCGCTGTCACCTCTTTTTTATCTCCTTCTTCGCTGCTCCCGCTTCATTTTCTTCAAATTTGCGATA
>CAMLNK010000385.1 GCA_946481035.1 uncultured Dyadobacter sp.
TCGCGAGGATCTTTCTGCGCGGCTGCTGGGCCATGTGGTGGCGGAGGAAGGTAAGTATCTGCTGCTCGCCGATCTGGTAGTAAATGCGGTTGAGGCCCAGGTCGGTCACATAACCTTTGAAAAGCCGGTCGAATTCCTCGCGGAGCACAGTCGCGATCTGTTCTTCCGACGGGTCGTTGTCGAGCAGGAAAAATTCGTGGTCGAGGCGTTCCAGCGAAGCGTGCAGCCAGGTACCGATCTTGTCCATACCGAGCTCTTCTTCCACTTCCTCCTTTTCTTTTACACCCGCAATATGTTTGAGGTAAAACTGCATAGAGCAGCGGATAAACTCGTTGAGGTGGGTCGGGTAAATGCCCTTGCCGTCGAGATAGGCGCGGATGGCGGCGATGAGCGCGTCGTCCTTGTGCACCACTTCTTCCAGTTCCTGCTGCTGTTGCGCTTCAAAAACGACGGTTTTGTTTTCAATGCGGATCAGCGGGTTATATTCGGCCAATTCATATTCGATTTGCCTCACAAAACGGCTTTTCTCACCCCCGCCGGGCGCGTCGTTGGTACTCGTGTAAAGGATATGCACTTCCGAAGCGCGTTGCAGCAGCCGGTAAAAGTGGTACGACATCACCGCTTCCTGGTGCTGGTGCGTAGGGAGCCCCACCGCCTGCGCCGCGTCGAACGGGATCAGTGAGTTTTGTCGCTTCGCTTGCGGGATAATGCCTTCATTGACTGACAATATAATGATCCGCTCGAAATCCAGCGCCCGCGTTTCGAGCATCCCCATGATTTGCAGGTTGCTGATCGGCTCGCCGCTGAAAGGAATGCGCGTCTGGCGGATCAACTCGAACATGAACGATTTGAGCGTCCGCAGGGTGATCAGCTCCGCCCGTTCTTCGATCGTCTGCTCGAATTGTTTCAGTAGTGTGTAAAAAAGATAGAGATATTCCGTTTCCAGCGCGTTTTTGTAATCTTTATACACCTCCCGCAGCAACTCGATGAGTTGATAAAACGAGCGGATCACCTGTTGCGCATTGTTTTTCTGCCAATGGGTGAACAGGATTTGGAACAAAGGATGATTATCGCCCAGTGCAACCAATTCCTCCGAGCTCAGGAACACCTGGTTGCCTTCGGTGATCTCGCGGAGCGTTCGCTGGATGATCGTCTGCCCGTCTTCCAGCGGCGTAAGCGCCACGTGCTCGTAATGCCTTACAAACGGGTGATTCAGGATTTTATCAATGGATTTATGACCGAATTTCGGAATGCGGATCATCTTGCCGCTCTTTGTCCTAAACTCTACCACATTCTGCTGTAACTCGAAAATGCCGTCTACCAGGGTATAAAGCAGCGAATTCCGCATGGAAAGGCCCATGGTCACATTCAGGTCGCGGACTTCCTGATCCAGCGAATAGAGCATCGGCAGCAGGAGGTTCTCGTCGGCCAACACGATGGCGGTAGGGATGGGCGCGTCCTCGGGGTCGAAGCGCTTCATGCGTTGGTAGAGCTCGCCTGCCACCTTGGTTTGCAGGGTAGCATTAGGTACGCCGTAAATGGTAATGTGCTTTTCGGTTGAAAGCAGGTCGTCGCCGGTCCAGTTCCATTCCCCGAACTCCTTGCTGCGCTGGTATTCGCGCAGGCTTTTGCCGGCTTCCACCACGGTATTTTCCGACATATAATAGCGGTCCGAATCCCACAATACCTCCGCTTTTTTGGCCTTGATCAATGCCGCAACGATGGTCCGCTCCGACGTCGTAAATGCGTTGAAACCTGCGAAATAAATCCGCTCGTCGTCCGGTCGCGCGGTCGTGAGCGTAGTAATGTCCTCGGCCAGCTCGCGGTAAGCCATGCCGCGGTAGGCTTTGCCTTTGGCGAGCAACCGCTGCCTGAAAGATTGATATACCTTATTAATATTCTCAAAAAGGGAGAAATACTGCTTCGAACCGCCTTCTCCTTGCAGCGACTTGCCCTCCGGCAGGCTCTCCTGCCAGCGCGAGAGCGCGTGTGCCTCCGAGAGGTATTCAAAAAGGAAATCGGTATTAACGAGGTACTGGTCGATTTTATCGAGATCGCTCAGTAGTACCGACGCCCAGCCCATGAAGCGGTCGAACTGCACATCCGGGTCGATTTCGCGGAATGTTTCGTACAAATCGAACAACAAATGCACCGGATCTTCGATTTCGAGGCTGCAAATGCTTTCGACGAAATCGTCGATCGCCATAATGCCGGGGCTCATCATCGCCTCAATGGTTTCACCGGCCAGCTCCTGCATCAGGAAAAACGCCGCGCGCCGCGTCGGTACCACTATTTGCACGTGGTCGAGCGAGGTATGGTTGGCCAGAATGCGTTTGGCGACGAGGTTCAGGAATGAAGGCATCGGGAATGCGGATGTTGATACAGGATATTTCAGTGGATGCGGTCACCGCGCGGGGCCAGCGAATGCATGATTTCGGCTTCGGCGTGTAGAAGCTCCTTCCAGCGCGCCCTTACTTTTTCGGCAGGTACATAAGTTTCGGCCAGTTCGAGAAAGGTGCGGTAATGCCCGGCTTCCGAAATCATGAGCTCGCGGTAAAACTTTTGCAGCGATTCGTCTTCCAGATTTTCCGAAAGCAGCTTGAACCGCTCACAGCTCCGCGCCTCTATCAATCCGCAGATCAGCAGCCTGTCGAGGAACATTTGATTGGCATCGCCTTTGGTGATGAGCTGCATGAGCTGGTTCACGTACTCATCTTTCCGCTGCCTGCTGAGCGGGATATTCCTTTTCTTCAACTCTTTCAAAACCCTTTGAAAATGTCCCCATTCCTCGGCTACGATGGGCGTCAGGGTTTCTACCAGCAGTGCTTTGTCGGGATAATGGACGATGAGCGAAATGCAGCTGGAAGCGGCTTTCTGCTCGCAATAGGCGTGGTCAATCAATATGTCGCCGAGTTGCATGGAAGCAATGTCGGTCCAGCGGGGATCGGTCGGAAGTTCCAGTCCGAGCGTCGTGAGTGATGTAGCCATATTGGTCAAAAGTTTGTTCTAGTCGAACAGCGGCCAGTTGATCCCGAATGAAAATGACCTTGCAAGACCCAGGTAATCAGGCGTCACATAATAACCTTTCGGGAAAAGGCCGAAGTTGCCGCCCTGGTTAAGATAAGACATTTTAAAGAATAACCTCACCCGTTTGATCCGCACATTGGCGAAGCCGTCTACCACCACATTCTGCGCGAGGGTTGTATTGTCTTGTAAATGAAATTGTTGCGTAACAGGCATATAGGCATCGGCCAGGTACGACGAGCGGTAACGCGCCGCGAGGCCAATCTGGAAGAAAAGCACTTTGGCATACACAAAATCAAAAGTCGCTTCCCCGCTCGCAAAAACGGTAGGGATGCGCATTACATCCTTGTTATCGTTCAGCGTGAGGTAAGCCATGGTGGTAAAATTCCAGCGGTTCAAATGAATGCCGGAATTGAAACCCACCCGCAGCAACCTAAAACCCGCATTGAGCTGACGTGGTACCGCGGCGGTATCATAGTAAATGTAGTCGTTGATCTGGTGAACCTGAGCTTCGGGTACAAATTCGATCTTCTTCGTTTTCAGTACCAGCGACGCGAAAATCGTTTGCACTTTAGTAGGGTCGAAATTGTTGCGCCAGTCGAAATGGTTGTTCAAATAGCGCTGCACGAGCAGGTCGGGGGCGGTTTGAATGCTTTGGAACCCGGCTTTTCCCCAGCGGGTGTTCAGCTCGGCTTTCAGGCGGTATTCCACATTTTTCGCCAGGTTCAAGTCCGCCTCGGCGGTCAGATACTGAACCGAATCTTTGAGATAATAGCCCAGCCAGGCACCGATGATATTGTCGAATTTCAGGCCCGTGCGGTAAGTCGCGAAAGGATCGCCCGTCTCGTTCTGCGATTGTGCCCCGCCGCGCATACCATAAAACCGTTGCCGCACGTATGCCCGGTAGTTGAAACCTTCGTAAAAGCCCTTGATACCGACCTTGTTGTCGAACAGCTTGTAGTAAATATCCTGGCGGGTCTGGGTTGTACTGAACTTGGCTGTGCGATAAATCCCTTTTTCAAGACCGCGGGCCAGACTCAGATCGGTATAATGGTCGATGGTGCTCTGCAAATCGGCCTGGTGGAAAACCTGGAAGCCATTGAGGAGCCGGTACTGCTGGTAAACGTGGAAAACGTGGCGGCGTTCCCAGGAGTTGGCATTGTCGCTGAGTTTGGCGGCGCCGTCGTAGGAATATTTTTCGACCACACCGGCTTCTACATTGGGGATCACGCCGCCCTGTTCCGATACCTTCATGTTCAGGTGCCGGTAGTGCGCAAGGATGAGGTACTTTTTGTTTTTGGAAAAAAAGCTGGTATGCGCCAGGAATGTCCAGTTCCGGCCGAGCAATGCCGCGGAAGCGATAGAATTGGCGAAGCCGTACACTTTGTTGGATGTGAGGCGCGTAGCCCGCATCCCGAAATTGAACCGTGAATGCACGTTTTGGGTGTAGGCAAATGTCCCGAGCGAAGCCTTTTTCGGACCCGACATGAAATCCAGCTCGGTATGCTGCGATTTGGTATCCACATAAGCCACGTCTTCCTGTTTGATGGCATAGGCGTCGTAAGCCCGCAAACCGAGCTGCGTACCAATGTCTTCACGGGGTTGGAAAAACAGGTTACGCGTGGCCGTAACGTGGTTGCCGAGGTCGGCGAGCTTGCCCCATGCCTTATCCATCGGCATCCAACGGTGGAAGTTGGTCATTCCCGTATCCACGCGGTACCGTACAGAATCGCGGTTATTAAGGATGTCGTGCTCGTAAAAATGCAGGGTCGAATGCGGACCGTAGACGTTCTTGGTGCTATCGTCGAGAATGGATTGTCCTCCGCCCCCGCGCGAACCTCCGCCCCCGCCGCCGCTGGGCATCCGCAGATTGCCCGGAAGCTTCACCTGGCCGCTGGCTGTCGGGATGGTAAGGAAGAAGCTGCATAAAACACACAGGAAGCTATATAAAACAATTCTCATAGAGGGAAACTCGTTCTGCCGTTTTAAAACCGGTCGGCGGTCTGTAATGTGACCCATTGTGCAAAAGCCTGTTCCTCGTCCCCGAAATCCACGGAAACCGGAACGTACGCAAAGCGCGCTGCGCAGCCTTTCGCGACAACCAACGGTTTTAATTTGACCATATCCTTTTCAGTCGTGACCACAAAAGTATCGTTTTTTAGGTTCTTAATCAGGTCTTCGACGTCACTTGGCGTGTAATTGTG
>CAMLNK010000386.1 GCA_946481035.1 uncultured Dyadobacter sp.
AGTGCGTTTCCAGGCCAATGCGGCCAATAGCATGATCGACGCCGACCCGTTTCATTTACGCTGCCTACTCAGCAACCTGGTCGATAACGCATTGAAATACTCCGATGATGTTCCCGATGTAGTGGTGGAAACATACAATAAAGGCAATAACCTCGTTATAGCAGTCCGCGACCAGGGCATCGGCATCGCGCCCGAGTATCAGAAGAAGGTTTTCAACCAGTTTTTCCGCATTCCTTATGGCGATGTGCATAATGTGAAAGGCTTCGGGATTGGTTTGAGCTATGTCAAACAGATCGTCCGTGCCCATCATTGGCACCTCGGGCTGGAAAGTGCGCTGGGCAAGGGCAGTACATTTAAAATCACTATTCCGCAGAAACACGCTTGATGAAAAAGAGAATCCTGTATGTCGAAGACGACCCCAATCTGGCATTTGCCACCAAGGATAACCTCGAACAATACGATTATGAAGTCGTGCATGCGACCGACGGTGCCGAGGCGCTGGAATTTTTCGGTAAGGAGCATTTCGATATTTGCGTGCTCGACATTATGCTGCCCAAAATGGACGGCTTCACATTAGCCGAAAAAATCCGCGGCTCCGACAGCCAGGTACCTATCCTCTTCCTTTCCGCACGCTCGATGCAGGAGGATAAGATCAAAGGCCTCAAACTCGGCGCCGACGATTACGTTACCAAGCCGTTCAGCATCGAGGAGCTCAAACTCCGTATCGATGTTTTCCTTCGCCGCAGCAAAGCCGATTCCATTCTGGTCGTAAAACCCGGCAGCAAGCAAATCGGCAAGTATGTTTTCGATTTTCAAAAATTGACTTTAACCCTCGACGGCAAATCGCAAAGCCTCACATTCCGCGAGGCAGAAGTACTCAAATTCATGGCCGAACGCACCGACCAGGTGATCCGCCGCGACGAGCTTTTGAAGGCCATCTGGGGCGACGACGACTATTTTATGGGCCGCAGCCTCGATGTTTTTATTTCGAGATTACGCAAATATCTCTCCGGCGATGCGGACATTCGCATTGACAATGTACACGGTGTAGGTTTCCGTATGAGATGGTAAAATGTGCTTTTTTCGAAAATTTGTTTTGCCGTTACTTGCTCAACAAAAATTAATTACGCATCTTTGCACCCTCATTTGGAAAAATTGTAAGTCATGGCTAAGGTTTGTCAAATATCAGGTAAAAGAACTCGCGTCGGAAATAACGTTTCTCACGCTAACAATAAAACAAAACGTAAATTCTTCCCGAATTTGCAAAAGAAACGTTTCTTCCTTCCTTCATCGGGAGAGTGGGTTACGTTGAAAGTAGCAGCTTCTGCTCTTCGTACCATCAACAAAAACGGTATCGAAGCAACTATACAAAAAGCATACGACAAAGGAACGCTTACGTTCTAAAAGGAATTTTACGAATTTATTGGAAAAGGACTTTCCTCCATCGGGAAGTCCTTTTTTTCGTGAATTGTATTCCAAACGGCTTTCGTTATGGCAGCAACCGGGCAGGTTTTTCTGTTGTTAGGCTCCAACCTCGGCGATCGCCCGCAGGTGCTCGCGGCCGCGCGTGAGGCCATCGCCCAACAGGCCGCAAGCATTACCCGTCAGTCGGCGATTTACGAAACCGCCCCCTGGGGCATTACCGATCAGCCGGCATTCCTTAACCAGGTACTCGAAATTTCCACCTCCCTCCTGCCTGAGGATTTGCTCAGGATCATTCTCAATATCGAGCACGACCTCGGGCGCGTACGTTACGAGCGCTGGGGCGCACGCGTGATCGATATCGACATTTTGTACTTCGGGCAAACCATTATGGATTCCGCCCGGCTTACCTTACCGCACCCACGCATTCAGGACCGCCGTTTTGTGCTGGCACCACTCGCCGAAATCGCACCGGATTTCATTCACCCCCTTTTACAAAAAACCTCCGCCCAATTATTGGAACAATGCCCCGACACTTCTGCTGTGTCAAAAATACCTTGAAATAGTACCATAAGCGTTTTCAATGTTTCATTTCGGGCTCCGAGCCATTTATTCAGGTTTTTTACCAGTTCATCATTTTTTACTGTCTTTTTAGGCTGATTAACACGTGCTTTGTCGGGCCTTGAAAAAAATGTCGAAATAATTTTCAGCGATCGGCAGGGGGTATATCCACATTGAGTTGTCACGGAGAAAAGGAAAAATTCAATTTGATCGTCTGTAAGAATGACTGCCTCCGCTCACAGCAACATAAACCAATTTGATAGTAAACAAATCAAGTCCATGAAAAACAGAATACTCAAATGCCTTCTATTAGCCTTGATCAGCCTGCCGGCACTCGCTCAGAACCGGCACTCCGTGAGCGGCTACGTCAAAGACAACTCGAATGGTGAGGGGCTCATTGGCGTATCCGTTTACGTCCGTGAAGCCGAAACCGGCGTTGTTACCAACCCCTACGGTTTCTATTCACTGACACTCCCCGACGGCAAGTACACGCTCGTATTTACCTATATCGGTTATCAAAAGGTGACCCGCGAGGTGGTACTCGACGGCGACAAGACCGTGAGCATTGAAATGGCCGACGAAAGCAACCAGCTCGCGGAGGTGACGATTTCGACGCAGAAAGAAGACGAGAACGTCCGCAGCATCGAAATGTCGGTGAATAAGGTGGAAATGAAAACCATCCGCAAAATGCCCGCATTGCTCGGCGAGGTGGACCTTATCCGCAGCATTCAGCTGCTTCCCGGCGTGACGACCGTCGGTGAAGGTGCCTCGGGTTTTAACGTACGCGGCGGGGATGTTTCCCAAAATCTGGTATTGCTCGATGAAGCGCCGGTTTACAACTCTTCCCACTTGTTCGGCTTCTTCTCGGTATTCAACCCGGATGCCGTGAAGGATGTGAAACTCATCAAAGGCGGTATTCCAGCGCAATATGGCGGACGTATTTCCTCCATTCTCGATGTTCGCATGAAAGAAGGTAATGCCAAAAAACGCGAGATCAATGGCGGTATCGGTTCGATATTCTCCCGCCTGACTTATGAGCAGCCTTTTGCAAAAGGAAAAGGGTCGTTCATCGTGGCAGGCCGTCGTTCGTACATTGATATTCTGGCGAAACCTTTCCTGAACTCGGATTTGAAGGATTCCAAATTCTATTTCTACGACCTGACGGCTAAGGTGAATTACCAATTGGGTAACAAAGATACCTTCTACGCATCGGGTTACTTTGGGAAAGACGTTTTCGGTGGCGGTGATTTCGGCTTCGGATGGGGTAACAAAACGGCAACAGCCCGCTGGAACCACATTTTTTCCAACAAGCTTTTCATGAACCTGACGGGTTATTACAGCAACTACGACTATAACCTGGGCCAAAACCAGAACAAACCCGACGCGAAAGACAAGTTCGACTGGAAATCCAAGATCATCAGCACCAGTATCAAGCCTGATTTCACATTTTACATCACCCCTAACAACCAGTTGACGTTCGGCGGCCAGTACATTTATTATGATACACGCCCCGGCAAAGCCACCGCGGTTTCGGAAGGCGAAATGACCGACATCAGCCTCGAACCACGCTACGCCGATGAATCTGCATTATATGTAGGCAACGAGCTGAAATTCGGCGACCGCATTTCATTGCAATATGGCGTCCGCTACTCCTACTTCCGCAGCCTCGGCCCGGCCACAGAATACCAGTATGCCGAAACCGAGAAAGGCCAGCGTAAGGAGCCTATTTTCCCGGGCACCGAATACAAAAGAGGTGATGTGATCAAAAGCTACGGCAACCTGGAACCGCGTGCTGCATTGAATATCGGTATTACCAGCAATGCGTCCATCAAGGCCAGCTACAACCGTACTTCGCAATACCTGCATTTGCTTTCCAACACAGCAGCCAGCTCTCCACTCGACGTGTGGACATTGAGCGGCATCAATATCAAACCTGAAAAAGCGGATCAGGTTGCATTAGGCTGGTTCCAGAATTTTAATGATAACACCTACGAAGCTTCGGTGGAATTGTATTACAAAAAATTGTACAACCAGATCGACTATGTACCGGCTTCCGACCTGCTGCTGAACGAATACGCGGCTGGCGACCTGCTGTTCGGCAAGGGCCGCGCTTACGGGGCAGAGTTCTATTTGAAGAAAAACAAAGGCCGACTAACCGGCTGGGTGAGCTATACGCTTTCGAGAACCGAGCGTTTGGTAGAATCTATCAATAATGATGACTGGTTTCCGGCACGTTTCGACAAACCGCATAACATTACCGCGGTAGCCATTTACGAACTGACCAAGCGCCTGTCCCTGTCGTCAAATTTCACGATCCAGAGCGGTACGCCGGCAACGTTTCCGACCAACCGCTACACCGTTGGCGATATTACCATAGGCAATAATTACAATGGCCTGCGCAACAACAGCCGCATTCCGGCTTACCACCGCCTGGATTTAGCTGCTACATTGAAAGCGAAAAAGAAACTTTTCAAAGTGGGTGAAGGCGAATGGGTATTCTCGGTTTACAATGTGTATAACCGCCGCAACCCGTTCTCGGTCTACACGCGGGTCAACGAGGATAACGCCCTCAAAACCGAGGCTGTACGCTACTCTGTGATCGGAAACTTCATTCCTTCCGTTACTTACAACTTCAAATTCTGACACCAGCAAACTGAAATCACGCCAGAAAAACTGCAATGATGAAAACATTAAAATATATCAAATACCCTGCATTGTTCGCATTTGCATTGATGACCCTCACCAGCTGCGAGGATGTGATCGATCTCGATACGGCGAATGGCCCTTCCCAGCTCGTGGTAGACGGCTGGTTGACCAACCAGCCCGGTGAGCAAGCCATTAAATTGTCATGGTCGCAGGCGTACTTCAACAACAGCGCCCCCAAACCCGTGCTGGGCGCCGAAGTGACGGTTACCGACGACAAGGGCAAGGTTTACAAATTCGAAGATGCCGATGGCGACGGCAAATATACCTGGGGTAAAACCACCGCCGATACGCTCGGACACGTGGGCCGCACCTACTCGCTCAAAATTGTGAACGGTACCGACACATTCACGGCCCAATCGGAGCTGAAACGCGTGCCAACCGTGGATTCGGTGGTGTACCGCCACGAAAAATGGCCTTTCGAACCTGATAAAGGGCCTCGCGAGGGTTTTGTAGCCTCATTCTACGCCCGTGATCTCGAAGGTGTGGGCGACACTTACTGGATCAAACCGGTAATCCGCGGCAAAGCGGTTGTGGAC
>CAMLNK010000387.1 GCA_946481035.1 uncultured Dyadobacter sp.
GGGTTTCCGGCGGATTTTGCATTTCCAGCTCCCGCTGCTCGGCAAGAGCCACCTGCGGGCTCAGTGCGGCAATCCCCAGCGAGCTCAGCGTCAATGACTTTAATGAATCTCTGCGTTTCATATGATTATGATTTGAACAGGGTTCAAATGTTAGATATTTTTCTGTTTAACCTGATTGATAATGTATTCGGAAGCACGCATCGAAAGTGCCAGGATCGTCCAGGTCGGGTTTTTGTCAGCCTGGGACACAAACGAGCCGCCATCTACCACAAACACGTTCTTGGCATCGTGCGCTTGTGAGAATTTGTTCAATGCGGAAGTTTTCGGATCGTCGCCCATACGTACGGTTCCAACTTCGTGGATGATACGTCCCGGAGCTGCCAGGCCGTAGTTGGTATCCGCACCCGGCTTGGTACCATTCGGAACGCCGCCCAACGCATGGATCATCTCCTCGAAAGTATCGTGCATGTGCTTCGCCTGTTTGATCTCATAATCAGACCATTTGTAGTGGAAGCGCAATACCGGAATACCGAATTTGTCAACTACATTCGGGTCGATTTCGCAATAGTTGTTGTAGTCGGGCACTGCTTCACCACGACCGGCCATACCGATGTTGGCGCCATAAAAACGACGGTAATCCTCTTTGAGCGAAGCGCCGTAGCCACCTGCTGCCTTGGTTACGCCGTCTTTGGTTGGGTATTTGCCATTCAGGTTTTCAATTCCTGAGCCGAAACCGTAGCTAGGCATACCCATACCACCGCCGTACTCGATGTGGTAACCGCGCGGGAAGTCGAGTTTCTTGTTGTCGAGCCACCACGGAGTATACACGTGCATACCGCCGACGCCGTCCTCGTTGTAACGCTTGCGGTCCATCAGGTGAGGCAGGAATGCGCCGCGTGAAGCACCGGTTGAATCGTGCAGGTAATGGCCTACTACGCCGCTGGAATTGGCCAGGCCGTTCTGGTGACGCGCCGATTTCGAGTTCAGCAACAGGCGCGAAGATTCTGCCGCACTGGCTGCGAGAACCACCACTTTAGCTTTGACGGTATGCTCGGTCAGTT
Source organism: uncultured Dyadobacter sp. (assembly GCA_946481035.1). The sequence continues at coordinate 1,062 of CAMLNK010000387.1, forward strand.
TTTCACGGTCGATGTACGACACGCCGGTGGCAAGTCCTGTTGAAGGATCGGTGAGCACCTCGCGGCACATCGCGTTGTTGATCAAGGTTACGTTACCGGTTTTGATCGCTGGAATACACAATACCGACGATGAGGAGAAATCCGCATAAGCCTGGCATGCGCGTGAGCACTGGCTGCAATAGAAACAAACCCCGCGCTGATCGTTGATAGGCTTGGTAAGAATCGACAGACGCGACGGGATTACCGGAATATTGGCTTTTTTACCTGCCTGTTTGAGGAAAAGCTCGTGCAGACGCGGCTTGGGTGGAGGAAGGAATATGCCGTCTGGTTCGTTATCCAGGCCTTCTACGGTACCGAAAACACCGATCAGTTTATCCACCTGGTCGTAATAAGGTTTCACATCGTCGTAGCTGATCGGCCAGTCGTCGCCGAGCCCGTCAATGCTTTTTCTTTTAAAATCTTTCGGTCCGAAACGCAGGGAAATACGTCCCCAGTGGTTGGTACGGCCGCCGAGCATCCGGGACCTGAACCAGTCGAATTGCGTTCCGTTCTTGCGTGTATAGGGTTCTCCCTCGATTTCCCAGCCACCCCATGCAGCGTCGAAATCACCAAAAGGGCGGTGGTTACCAGCGCCGCGGCGCGGTGATTCGTATGGCCATTTCAGCTGGGTAATGTACTTTGGATCAGCAGGGTCGAAATATCCACCTGCTTCCAAAAGAGCCACTTTGGCACCCGCTTTGGCAAGTTGATAAGCTGCCATTCCGCCTCCCGCGCCCGAGCCGATGATGGCGACGTCGAAAACGGTAGGCTGTTCTTTGATTTGAAACATAGTAAAGGGTTGTTTAGATAGTACTATTTAACCAATAAATATAAACACGTATCAGGTAACGCTGCGCCAAGTTTTCTGCAATCAGAGTTATTTAAAAACAATCTAAATGCGGATACTCGGATTTCTTCTGCGCCGCCGTATTTTTGTATTTTAAAAACAGAATTACATTTTGGCAGTTACCGGCAGCGACCTTCATGTCGCAAAAGAATTTCTGATAAAAGGCGAATTAGTGGCCATTCCTACCGAAACCGTTTACGGGCTCGCTGGCAATGCATTGAACGAAAAGGCGGTACTTTCTATTTTCGAAGCAAAGAACCGGCCCGCGTTCGATCCACTCATTATCCATACTGATTCCATCGATAAAGCGGCTACTTACGTGTCGGACCTACCCGAAAAAGCGCGGGTGCTCGCCAGCCGTTTCTGGCCCGGGCCGCTTACACTGTTGTTGCCAAAGAAGGACATTGTGCCGGATCTGGTTACCTCCGGGCTCGACACGGTGGCTGTACGGATTCCCAATCACCCGCTCACGCTCGAACTGCTTAGCCAGCTGAGCTTCCCTCTTGCCGCGCCGAGTGCGAACCCGTTTGGGTATATTAGCCCTACCAAACCAGAACACGTCGACCAGCAGCTCGGCGACCGCATTCCCTACATTCTCGACGGAGGCGAATGCGAAGTAGGAATCGAATCGACGATATTGGGTTTTGAGAATGACGAAACGATCGTATACCGCCTTGGAGGGCTGGATATTAATGAAATAGAGTCGCTGATCGGGCCGGTGGTCCTCATGCCGCATTCTACTTCGGACCCCAAAGCGCCGGGGATGCTCAAAAGCCATTATGCGCCGCGGAAGCCTTTGCATTTATATAGAAGGGACGAAATAGTGCCCGGCAGCGCGGCAACAGGCTATCTGATGTTCGATCGGTACCTGGAAGGGGCCGACCGGAAATACCAGCGTTTGCTCAGCCCGAACCGGGATCTGAAAGAAGCTGCGCATAATCTCTTCGCGTACCTGCGTGAGCTGGATACATTGCCGGTTTCCGAAATCAAAGCCGAGCTGGTACCGGCCGCCGGGTTGGGATTAGCGATAAACGACCGGCTGCAACGCGCGTCGGTGCCTGCCTGAGGAAGGCTATTTGAAAAACTGCTGATGAAAATTCATCAGGAAAACCTCGTCAGTCGCCCGGGTAATGGCCGTGTAAAGCCACCGGATGAACTCGGTATTGATCTGCTCCTCAGGTAAGTATCCCTGATCGATAAATACGGCGCTCCACTGGCCGCCCTGCGCCTTGTGACATGTGAGCGCGTACGCGAATTTGACCTGTAATGCATTCAGATACGGGTCTTTTCGCAGCGCTTCTACACGGTCTTTTTTGGATTTGATATAAAAATAATCCTGCTGGACGCTCTCATACAGCTTCTTATTGTCTTCTGCCGACATCGACGCGGAGGGTGAATGCAGTGTGTCCAGAAAAATTTTAGCATCGAATTCAGGCTGTTTTTCGTAGTCTGTCAGGCGTAAAGTCACGTCTGCAAAACGGAAACCGTGCATTTCCTGAGTTTTGCGGATTTTCAGCAGCTCTACAAAATCACCATTAGCGATGAACCCGGCCGGAGAATCTTCGTCCAGGATATTGTAGTTGTTTCGGACAACCATCAGCCGGTCGCCTGCGTCGAGCTCGTCTTCTGAGAAATTAATGACACGCCGGATGTATTCGTTATATTGAACGGCCGATTTGTTCGAGCGGGTCAGGATAATCGAGTTTTCGGTACCATATTTATCATAGGCATACCGCAGGCCTTCTTCCAGCTTTTCGCCCGTCATTTTGAAAACATCGCGGTAGGAGCGCGTGGTAATGTGGATATCGGCGGCCTCAGCGCCGAGCTGGTTACGCAGTTGGGTCGCGTTGAAGAGTATGCCCGATTGCTCGTCCTGCCGCATTACCTCCTTCAATTCTTCCTGAAAAACAGACATATAGAATGTCCTTTCCAGGTAATCGCCATCTAATGCGGGGCTGAGCTCCTTGCCAACGGGCGGCAGCTGGGCAGTGTCGCCCACGAGCATGAGTTTGTTGCCGGGGTTTTCGAATACAAACTCAACCAGGTCTGCGAGCAGGCTGCGGCTCCCAAAATCGGCCTCGTCGGTGATCATGGACGCTTCGTCGACGATGAAAAGGGTATTGTCGTGGTAATTTTTCTGCCGCTGGAAAGTCAATGTGCCCGAAAAAGCGTCGGCGGTTTGTTTGTAGATCTTCTTATGGATCGTCAGCGCGATCTTTTCGGAATAACCCGACATGACCTTCGCCGCCCGGCCCGTCGGCGCCAGCAGCACCGATTTGTAGCCAAAGTTTTTCAGTACTTTAATAAGCGTGCTGATGATCGTCGTCTTGCCGGTTCCCGCGTAACCTTTTAGCAAAAAACAGTCGCGATAGCGTTCCAGGCCCTTTTCTTCAATTAAAAAATCATTGGCTTTCTCGAAAAAGCGAAGCTGTCCGTCCGTAGGTCTGAAAGGGAATTGTCTGCGCAGTAACTGGGAAGGCAAAAGTTTGTCGGTGTCCATGGAACGAATCTAACGCAAGGATTTCGATTATCAAAAACAGGGTTCTTTAACAAAATAATACTCAGATTTTATTGGACTTTAATAGGCCAAATCCATATATTAGACTCCCTATTATTTCAAAATCCCCAAACCTAAACATCTATGCTGGTACAACATGTAATGGGCAACAAGCCTGTCAATGCGATTTGGTCGGTTACGCAGGACAACACAGTGTTTGAGGCTCTGGAAGTCATGGCCGAAAAGAACATTGGGGCAGTTTTGGTAATTGAAGATAATGAATTGATCGGTATCTTCTCCGAGCGCGACTATGCGCGGAAGGTGATTCTGCAAGGCCGCGGTTCGAGAGACACGCTGATCCGCGACGTAATGACCAGCAGGGTGATTACCGTGGAAACAGACGAGAAGATCGAGGAATGTATGCAAATCATGTCGGACAAGCATATTCGGCACTTGCCCGTGAACCGCGACGGTCAGTTGGTCGGTATCATTTCGATCAACGACATCGTTTCGGCGATCATTCACGAGCAGAAAGAGCATATCAATACGCTCGAAAGCTATATTTCAGGAAGCCCTTACTCCTGAGCCCCGCCTCATTTTTCTTAAGGCCCCATTCAAACGACCTGCCCCCCAACATACCAGGAGGCAGGCATGGATAATTATGTCTTGCCTATTGTGGGCGGATGGTTATCTTTGCCCGTTCAAAAAAACAGGTTTTGCAGACGTTAAATGCCGACATAGGGAGTTT
>CAMLNK010000388.1 GCA_946481035.1 uncultured Dyadobacter sp.
CTGCTGCGAATCTTCCTCCAATGCGAGTACCGTGTTGTTCTGCAAACCGGTCTCCTTGTTGAACTGGTAGCGCAATGCGCCATTTTTGGAAACCACGTAAACGCCATTCTGGATGGTACCGAAAACGAGGCTGCTGTCGCGGGTCATGACAATAGCGCGGTTGATAATGTTTCTTTTCAGCTCATCGGTAATAGCAATATTCCACGGAGCCAAGGTGCCGTTTCGCCAGGTAAACAGTCCATGCTTTGTAGTTGAAATCAGGATCCCGCCATTCGAAAAGGGTAATATCGAAGATACGATCGTTGGGGAGAGGCTTTCGGTGCCAGGTAATGGTTCAAATTTTTCCCCTTTCAACTCGTAAATACCGCGCCCGATCGACGGCACCAGTACCCGGTTTTGTACAAACCGCATGAACATGATATTGCCTGATCCTTTGATTTCTTTCAGATTTTTACCGTCGTACCGGTAAATGTTCGAGAAGGATTGGAAATAGATGTATTCGGGTGTTTTAAGAATGTGCCAGATTTCCTCCGTTTTCAGGCTAGCAAACCCCGCTTTCTTGCTCAGCGAGTAATATTTCAGCTGGCCATCCGCTTCTTTTTTCCAATAGCCAAATTCCGAAAAGCCGCCTACGTAAATGCGTTGTTCGGTTCGGGATGCACGGTTTAGCACTTTTCCTCCGGCAGCTTCAATGGATTGTTCGTCGTAAAGTACCGTCCTCACGATCTGGCCGTCGGGCAAGGGATAGAGCTTCCACGAAGCCCCGTCATGTTCCAGCAGACCGTCGGAATTGGCGGAATACATCAGTCCGTCGGCGCTTTGGCAAATGTCCCAGTTTTGGTTATGGGCCTTGTAAAGCGTGGCCGGATAGTTGATCAGCGGCGGCGTTTCCTGGGCAAAGGAGGGTAGGAAGATTGTCACCAGGAATAGTATGGCAGTAGCATAACCCGCCTTATATTTGAAGGCCCGGCTTGGGAAATGACTTTTTGTAAGTCGTTTTGCTGCCGTGTTCAATATCTTTTTCAATTAACTATTAATGTCGTTTTAGCTCTTTCAGAAGGGTTTAACGCGATATTAGTGTATGTAACTCAATAGTACTCTTAATGAAAAAAATCCTTTCACTCGTGCTGTTCGGCATCGCTGCCGCGGCGCAGCCCGTCATGTCCCAGGACGACAACAAGCGAAACGATATCCGTTACAATCTTAACGAATCCGGTTCACATTATGTAAAATTCACATTCACGAATCAGGTGTGGCTGAGGCTGAATGATAATAACCCCGGCACCACGGTTTTGAGCGACCCGAAGACCAGTACCTTCGATATTGGCCTCCGCCGCACCCGGATGCAGCTTTTTGGGCAGCTCACCGACCGGATTTTCTTCTACACGCAGTTTGGGATGAACAACTTCAATAAAGTGAGCGCATTCCCTGGCTACAATATTGCCGGAACGCCCAGCCAGCGGAAAATCGCCGCGTTTTTTCATGATGCCGTCGGGGAATACGAGGTGCAGCGTAAAGGAAATAACTTCATCCGTTTTGGTGGCGGTTTGACGATCGTGAGCGGTTTCTCCCGCTTTTCGCAACCCGGCATTGGTACCATTATGACGATGGACGTGCCCGTTTTCGCCCAGGCCACTGTTGACCAAACCGACCAGTTTTCCCGAAAACTCACCGTTTATAGCCGCGGACAAATAGGTAAGTTCAATTACCGTGTGGCCGTCGCTGATCCTTTCCCGGTCGAAACCAGCGGCTCTGCGCCCGCGGCGCTTAACCGGAACGCCGTTTTCGCGCAACGCAAAAACAGTAAACAATTCCAGGGACTGTTCATTTACAATATTTTCGATACCGAAGACAACACTACCCCTGGCTATATGACAGGAACCTACCTCGGTAAACGCAAGGTACTAAACGTGGAGGCAGGCATTACCTCCCAAAAGAATGCTACCTGGCGAAAGGAGGCTGTCGACACGCTTTACAGTAACCTGATGCTCTGGTCGGCGGCGGCTTACCTGGATATGCCTTTGAATGCGGAGAAGGGAACCGCATTATCGGCCTATCTCGGCTATTTTAACACGGATTACGGCAAAGGCTACCTCCGCTACAACGGCAGTATGAACCCGGCCACCGGCACTACGCAGCCCATCGCGGGTGTGGGCGGTACGCACGGGAACGCGTACCCGATGTTCGGTACCGGCAATGTGATCTACGCGCAGGCGGGTTACAAACTGAAAGATGGCTTACTAGGCAGCCAGGGCACATTAATGCCTTACGCTTCTTTGCAGCGCGGTGATTATGATCGGTTGCAGGACACTGCGAATGTTTACAATCTCGGTGTAAACTGGTTGATCAAAGGGCATAACGGCAAGCTGTCGCTGAATTATGAGAACAGGCCTGTGTACCGGAACGCTTCTGTTGCCAATGAGCTGGAAAAAAACGGCCGCAAAGGCAGCTGGACGTTGCAATACCAGATTTCCATTTAAATGCAATGCATCCCGGGCCGATTCCAGGCACGGGATGCATTCTCATTCACGTGTTTTAAAAATTGAAATTGATCCTCGCAAACAAATACCGGCCATTAAAACCCATTTGCTGCACACGGCGGGAGTATACGAAGCGGCCCAGGCTCACATTACCCGAATGGGTGTGCTTGTCCTGATATACATCCAGCACATTGTTCGCACCGATGGTCAGGCCGATGCCTTTCACCACATCATAGCTCAATGCGACGTCGGTAACCATTTTGGCGCCGAAAGTCTGATCAAGTGTCTCTTTTTGCCCTGTCAGCGTATTGACAGGCCATGAATCCGGCTTGTTGGGATCGATGGTCGGATCACGGTAGGCTACTTCGCCAAACCGGACGCCCCGAAGCATTGCGCCAAACTTGCCTGCCTTGTAGTTGATCGTCAGGCTCTGCTTATTCCTCGGGCTTGCGATTTCGAACCTGCTCAAATCCTCCCGGTTGAAATAGGTATTGACCTGGTTGGTTTGCACCAGAATATCCGACGCATGGATAATAGGTTTGCCGTCGGCGCCCTTTTTCACTTTGTTTTGAATAAAAGTGCCGGCCAGTACCGCCCGCAGCGACTGGTTGCGGCCAAATTTGGTATTGTATGAAAGCACGCCCTCGATCCCCCGCGAACGCGTATCGACCGCATTGGAAAAGAAATTGGCCGTCGTCGCATTCGCTGCGGCGAGCTGCGCTTTCAGGTTAGCATTGCCGCCGTCATTGAAATTGTTGGTCAGCACAATGCGGTCGTCGATATCGATCTGGTAGGCATCGACGGTCAGCTCGAATGCATTGCTGATCTGGATCGTGGTACCGACCGTGAAGCTCTGGGAAGTTTCCTGTTTGAGTTTTGGGATACCGAGGATTTCGGCCGGTTTACTGTCGTTGGTGAACGTGCCGCTTTCCTGCGCCACCTGTTGTCCGTTTTGCGTCACGAAAAGTGTATTTGTTTTGGCATAATAGCGCTGTTGCAGCGAAGGCGCGCGGAATCCGCTGCTGGCCGAGGCTCGTAATGCAATGCCGTCGGTGATTTTGTAGCGGGTCGAAACTTTGTAATTGAGCGTATTTCCGAAATCGGAATAGTTTTCAAAACGAAGTGCCGCGCTCACGACCCAGGATCTGGTGATATCCTGTTCGAGATCGAGGTAACCTGCCACGCTATGGCGCGAATGCGAACCGGCATTCTGCGGAAAGAAGCCAGAAAATACCTGCGCACCTGCGGGCACGCCTGCCGCTACGTCGTAATTTTTGTAGGAAGCCTCTTCGCCCGCCGTGATCGTGTACTTTTCACTGCGTTGTTCGGCGCCCAGTGCGACGTTAAGGCCATGCAGGACGTCGAATTTTCGGCCGAAATCCAGGTTAATGGTATTTTGCGAAAATCCGTTGCCGCCCGCATTGAACTCCCGCTGAAAGTTGCTGATGGAAACGGCCTGGGTGTAGTTCACCGAATTGGTAATGCGGTAATCGAAGTCGTTTTTACCAAATGTATTGCTCAGGTCGAACCGCCATTCGCCGAGCTTTCCGCGGATGCCGGCTGCGGCGGAAATGTCGGTCACGTCGCTGTTGATTTCAGGTAAAAAGCCATTGGGATACACCGCGAATACATTCGTCCGCACGGCTGCGGGTACGCCATTGGGATACCTGTAAAAACCGGCCGCATTGCCCTTTTTGTTGTTATACTGGCCGAATGCGTACACATCCAGCTGCTCGTTGAGCGGAATGTCGGCATTGATCACCACACCGCCGCCTTTCACTTCCGAGTTACCTATCCGCATGTCGAAGTCGTTGCGGGTAAGGCCTTTCTGCGCCAGGATTTCATCATCTATCACCTTACCGTCAACGGCCGGGTACAGCTGGCCGGTGTAGGTGCCGGTGCGGTTGGTTGCCCCGCGTTTGACATATTCACCGGTGATATTGACGAAACCTTTCTGGCCCACTTTCAGCCCGTAGTTGAGGCCGATCTGTGCGGTACCGCCATCCGTTATGTTTACGGAAGTATTCTTGTTGTTGTTAATAATATAATTCTTGTCGTAGCTCGTCACATTTTCCCCGTACGACACATTTCCACTCAGCCCTGTACGACTTTTTAGTATAATGTTGATAACCCCCGCAATCGCATCAGAGCCGTATTGCGCTGCCGCACCGTCGCGCAGGATTTCAATTTTTTCCACCGCCGTTGCCGGGATCGCATTCAAATCGGTTCCTACCGTGCCGCGGTTAACAGTACCGTTCACATTCACAAGTGACGATTGATGCCGCCTTTTACCATTCACGAGCACGAGCACCTGGTCGGGCCCGAGTCCGCGGAGTTGCGCGGGGTCGATGTGGTCTGAACCATCGGAGATCGTCTGCCGCGACGATTGGAACGAGGGCGCGATGTACGTCAGGATTTGGTTAATATCCACTTGCCCGACACTGTTCGCGATCTGTGAAACGGGGATAATGTCGACCGGAACGGGGGAGTCGATACGCGAGCGCCCGCCGCTACGCGAGCCAGTTACCACAATTTCACCGAGCACTTCGGAAGACTCGGCCAATGCGATGTTCAGCGGTGTGGATTGTCCCGCCGAAACGGTCGTAGGAATGATTTTCGGCGTGTACCCGATGAAGGAGACGACGATATTGTAGTTGCCGTCGGGTACATTCAGCGTGAAGTTTCCGTCCGGGTCAGT
>CAMLNK010000389.1 GCA_946481035.1 uncultured Dyadobacter sp.
GAATCACCAGATACCTAAGAAAGCCAAATAAAAACAAAGAAAAATGTTCGACCTAAATAAAAAAGCCACTTACATTTTATCTGTAAGTGGCTGATTATCAAGTGGAGAATATCGGATTCGAACCGACGACCTCTTGCATGCCATAAATACGTGGTTTGTCTCTCATTAATAAGTGGGAATGTTATTCCCATCTAGGATAATTGCGCGGTTGGAGAAGTTCATCCATCAGCTGGATGATCAATATGTATCAATTCTTTGATTTGACGTCACATTTTACGTGTGCAGAATGATCTGCGATGAACTTTTCTTGATAAATTTTTACAATCGAGAAACACACGGAAATGTTTGCAAATTGTTTGCAAATAAAAAGCACTTAGCGAGTTTTTACTCGTAAGTGCTTGATTTTCAGGTGGGCCCACTTGGAATCGAACCAAGCACCTACTGATTATGAGTCAGTTGCTCTAACCGAATGAGCTATAGGCCCTTTTTAAAGATTGATTTCGGAATTGGGATTTGCTGATTATCAGTTAGTTGTTCCGAATGTCCGGCCGAACAGCTTGTGAACTGTCGGCCTTTTCAACCCCTATTTGGAGTGCAAAATTAGCGAATCGGTTCAATTCTCCAAATGAATACAATAAGATTAGCTTCTTTTGTCCGTTGGTTGTTTATTACTTTTGCCAAAAAACTGATTTTGAATAAAAGGAAAATCATTAACGATCCGGTCTACGGGTTTATTTCGATTGCGTCCGATCTGCTCTACGATCTGGTCGATCATCCTTACTTTCAGCGTCTCCGCCGGATAAGGCAGCTTGGCCTGGCCGATATCGTTTACCCCGGCGCATTGCACACACGTTTTCATCACGCACTCGGCGCTATGCACCTCATGAGCCAGGCGCTGCGGACTTTGCAGGAAAAGGGGCATATGATCTGGGAACCCGAATCGGAAGGGGCGCAGGCGGCAATCCTGCTGCATGACCTGGGCCATGGGCCGTTTTCTCATGTTTTGGAAAGTGTGGTGCTTCCTGGTGTCCCACACGAGGCGATTACCCTGGTGATGATGAAGGACCTCAACCGCCAGCTGAATGGCCGGCTCGATATTGCGATCCAGATGTTTGAGGGGACCTATCCGCGTAAATTTTACCACCAGATGATTTCCAGTCAGTTGGATATGGACCGGATGGATTATCTCAACCGCGACAGTTTCTACACGGGGGTGATCGAAGGTTCCATTGGTGCCGACAGGCTGATCAAAATGCTGGATATCAGCCACGATCAGCTGGTAGTGGAGGAGAAAGGGCTTTTGAGCATTGAAAACTTCCTGCATGCGCGCAGGCTCATGTACTGGCAGGTGTACCTGCACAAGACGCTCCTGAGCGCGCAGGCGATGCTCACGCAGATCATGCACCGCGCCCGCGAGCTGGCGGCGGCAGGAGAGCAGCTTTTCGCTACGCCCGATTTCGCCCTGTTCCTTAACAACCGTTTTACGCTTGCGGATTTCGATAATAAGCCCGATTTGCTGGCGGCATTCAACGGATTGGACGATAACGACGTATGGGCATCAGTAAAAGGATGGAAAACGCATCCGGACCCTGTTTTATCGACTTTGTGTCAAATGCTTTTAGACAGGAATCTGTTCAAAATCAGCTTTTTCAGCGAGCCGCCGGGCGAAGAGGCATTGGCGCCGCTTCGTGAGCGCCTGGCCGCACGGGGTATTTCTGAAACGGATATGAAATATTTCCTGATCACCGGCGAAACCACCAATTGGGCCTATGAGAAGGAACAAGACCCGATCCGCGTTAAAATGAAAAAGGGGAATTTGCTGGACATTGCCGATGCTTCGGATATTCCGACCATCGAAGCCCTGACTAAGATTGTACGCAAGTACTATGTATGTTGGGGTAAAAATGTATCTTTGCGTGGTTAATCAGGACCCTAAAAAAGAAAAGCTGAATTAATAATTTTTACGACGTACTCGAATACTATTACCCGAAATTAGCCGATAAAATATGAAATTTACTGTCAGCGAGATTGCTCAGATGCTGAATGGAACTGTTGTTGGAAATGATCAGATTACAATTAATTCGGCTGCAAAAATTGAAGAGGGCCTGCCGGGTTGTATATCTTTTCTGGCCAATAGCAAATATGAGCATTATATCTACTCCACACAGTCTTCGGCTGTAATTGTCAATAAAGATTTTACCCCCAAAAAAGATATTTCTGCGACGTTGATCTACGTCGAAAATGCCTATACCGCTTTCACAATCCTGCTGGAAGAATACCAGAAACGCCTCGCCGGCATTAAGTCGGGGGTGGAGCAGCCCAGCTTCATCGGAGAGAATAGCCAGGTAGGGGACAACTGCTACCGCGGCGCTTTTTCCTACATTGGGAAAAATTGCGTGATCGGAAAAGAAGTGAAGATTTACCCGCAGGCCTGGCTGGGCGATGGGGTAGAGGTCGGCGATTATTCGGTGATCCATCCCGGTGTCAAAATCTATGACAATACGGTGATCGGCAGGAATGTTACCATTTTTGCTAACACGGTGATCGGCAGCGACGGTTTCGGTTTCGCACCGCAGGCCGATGGCAGCTACGAGACGATCCCGCAGCTCGGAAATGTAGTCATTGAGGATAATGTGAGCATCGGTTCGAATACAACGATCGACTGTGCGACGATGGGCTCAACAATTATCCGCCAGGGAGCGAAAATTGATAACCTGGTTCAGATCGCACATAATGTAGAGATTGGAAAAAATACCGTAATTGCGGCCCAGTCGGGAATATCCGGTTCCACCACCGTCGGCGAGCAATGTGTGATTGCCGGTCAGGTTGGTCTGGTAGGGCATATTACGGTAGCAAACAATACTAAAATTGGGGCACAAAGCGGCCTGGGCAAATCCATTAAAAAGGAAGGCCTGTCGCTGTCGGGCTCCCCGGCCAGGGACCTTAACGAACATTTACGGTCCATGGCACTGGTGCGAAGGCTGCCTGATCTGGAAGAACGACTGAAAGACCTGGAACGCAAGCAGGAAACGTCTGATTTTCAGTAGTAACCGGCATCCGGACGCACCTTATTTAGAAAAGGAAATAGATATAATGAACGAAAAACAACAAACCATTTCTAAGTCTGTATCCGTAACTGGAGTGGGTTTACATACCGGCGTTGTCGCCACGATGACATTCGTGCCGGCGCCAGCCAACCACGGATACAAGTTTCAACGTGTTGATTTACCCGACCAACCCATTGTTGATGCAGATGTTGATAATGTGGTGGATCTTTCCCGCGGTACAACCATCGAGCAGAACGGCGCGCGGATCCATACGGTTGAACACACACTTGCCGCGCTGGTAGGTTTGCAGATCGACAACGTGCTGATCCAGCTCGACGGCCCCGAACCTCCGATCATGGACGGCAGCTCGATCAAATTCGTAGATGCATTGCTTGATGCAGGTATCGAAGAGCAGAATGCATACCGCAACTATTTCGAAGTTCCGGAATACGTACATTATAAAAATAAGGACAAGGACACTGAGCTGGTGGCACTGCCGCTTTCGGACTATCGCCTTACGGTGATGGTGGATTACAACTCCACAGTAATCAGCAGCCAGCACGCTTCTTTGAATGATATCACACTTTTCAAAGACGATATCGCATCTTGCCGGACATTCGTGTTCCTGCACGAGTTGGAAGCACTTTACAAGCAAAACCTGATCAAAGGCGGCGACCTCACGAATGCGATTGTAATCGTCGACCGTGAGGTGCAGGATGGCGAACTGGACCATCTGTCGCAGCTTTTGAACAAGCCGAAGGTCAGTGTCGACAAATCCAAGGGTATCCTGAACAATGTAGACCTGCATTATTCCAATGAAATGGCACGCCACAAGCTGCTCGACCTCATTGGGGACCTTGCATTGGTAGGCCGGCCGATTAAAGCGCAGATCCTGGCGGCACGTCCGGGTCACGCGGCGAATGTGGCTTTGGCTAAAAAGATCAAGAAACTGATTAAATCGGGTAAAGGGGATATCCCTCAATACGACCCTAACAAGGCACCTGTCTTCGATATCAACCAGATAGGCCAGTTGCTCGCTCACCGCTACCCGTTCCAGATGATCGACAAGATCATTGCATTGGACGAAAACAGCGTGGTGGGTGTGAAAAATGTGACGATCAACGAACAATTTTTTCTAGGACACTTTCCGGGTAACCCGGTAATGCCTGGCGTCTTGCAATTGGAAGCCATGGCGCAGACGGGCGGAATCCTGGTACTTTCCAGCGTTCCCGATCCGGACAACTACTGGCCTTACCTCATCGGGATCGATGCATGCCGGTTCCGCCGTAATGTTTTCCCGGGTGATACCGTTATTTTTAAATGTGAATTCACTTCTCCGATGAAGAGAGGGATCGTCAAAATGAGTGGCCGGGGATACGTAGCCGGACAGCTGGTGTGTGAAGCCGATATGATAGCAAGCCTGGTAAAGAAAAAATGACTCAATCATTAGCATATATCCATCCTGACGCTAAGATTGCTCAGAATGTAGAGATTGAACCCTTTGCAATGATCCATGCCGATGTTGAGATCGGGGAAGGGTCCTGGATAGGGTCACACGCTGTAATCAATTCAGGTGCATGGATTGGTAAAAACTGTAAGATCTATCCCGGTGCCGTCGTTTCGGCTACGCCCCAGGATTTGAAATACAATAATGAATACACCCTGACCGTCATCGGCGACAATACCACTATCCGGGAGTACGCGACGATCAGCCGTGGTACCGAAGAGCATTGGAAAACCGTAGTAGGTTCCGACTGCCTGATTATGGCTTACGCGCACGTAGCACACGACTGCCGCGTTGGAAACAATGTCATCATCGGGAATAATGTGCAAATGGCTGGCCACGTACACGTGGGCGACTGGGCCATTGTGAGCGCATTGAGCGCGGTACACCAGTTTGTCAAAATCGGTATCCACGCATTTGTTTCCGGTGCTTCGCTGGTGCGGAAAGATGTTCCTCCATTTACAAAAGCGGCACGTGAGCCCATTTCTTATGTGGGTATCAACTCGGTCGGCTTGCGCAGGAGAGGATTTACCAATGAGCAAATTATTGATATTCAGAATATTTATCGCTTCGTCTATATGAAAGGCCTCAACAATGCGGAGGCACTGCAGAAGATAGAGCTGG
>CAMLNK010000390.1 GCA_946481035.1 uncultured Dyadobacter sp.
ATCAATGACCTCAAACAGGCCGAAACACTTTTGAAAGGCAAGAAATGGACCGCCGCCGCTGATCGCCACAAGGTGGACGAATGGGGTGTGAAAGGCTTCCTGGGCAAGGCTTATGTTTTTACCCAGGATTGGAGTAATGCCAAAACTTCGCTTTCAAACGTGATTAGCGAAAGCGGGAAGGCGCTGGTGTCTTTTGATATTTATAAAACGATGTTCAACGGACAGAACGAGTTCAATTCCGAATCGCTTTTTGAGCTGAACCTGAATGTGGATATGAGCTTTGCGGGCGCCACCGATTTGTCGATGGGCTCGATGATAGGGACACTGATCTCGCCCTCGTACGTAGGCGCGAACGGCACGCCCATTGCGTCTGCATGGTCGAACGTGTTCCCGCATGCGAAAAACATCACCCGTTTTGGTTTTAATGAAGGGCATTATTTCAAGCCGGGCACCACTTCGCCGAACATTTCGAATGTAGTCAATCCTATTTTACCAAATCCATCACCGCACGCAAGAACCAGACCGTAGACCCGCGCCTGTGGGTGGCGTGCCTGCAACCCTATGTGGATTCGATGGTCGTGGCGGGTACCAAGCGGCCGGTTTCACATTTCCTCGATGTCAATGAGCTCGATATGGAGGCGTGGAGCTTTCGGAAATACATTAATCTGAATGGTACGGAGCTGGAAATCAACCGGGCGAACGGAAGCAATATTCTCTGGCTGAGGCTGGCCGACATTTACCTGCTCTACGCCGAAACACTGGCCCGAACGGGCGACAATGCAGGCGCATTGGAATACATCAACAAGGTGAAACGCCGCGCATACAGCCTGCCGGTCGATAAACCTTCGGTCGTGGATTACAAAAGCCTGACGGCCGCCACCATGGCGTCCGACGATGTACTGAAAAACGACCCGCTGAAATACGAACGCTGGGCCGAGTTTTTCGGGGAGTTCAACTGGTGGTTCGACGTTTGCCGGTGGAAAATAGGGGATAAGGAGGCGGCCTACTACCAGAAAATCCGCGGCGGGCCCATCCAATGGAACGCGACCGACTACGCGCAACCGATCCCGGTAAGCGAAATGACTTCGAATGTCAATATGCGCCAAAATCCGGGGTATTGAGTCTATGATCGATTGCAGCCCCGGCATAAGTCAGGGCTGCATAAGCTTTCAAGAAATCCCAATTTTTAAGCACCTGCGATTCTTGCTGCGAACGGAGGGCCAAATCCCTGCTCGTTATGTACTATCTTACTGACTGATTTTTCAAAAAAAAATGGAAGCTGACATAACACTTCAAATCATCCTTATCAAACCGACGCCAAATGTAGTTTTTGGCTTGCAGAAGGGCGCTGGTATCAATTATGAAACAGTTCAAAAGCAAGTTTCGACATCCGGCGATTTAACCTTTACGTTTTCAATTAAAGCGAAAGGTGATAGATCAAAAGACGCACTTCCCAAACTGTCGGGTAGTTTTGTTCAAGGCCCCATGGACAATAAGTTTGTTTATATCGACATCGGAACCTACGCCGGGCAAGCAAATACAACTTGGTCGAGACGGCTAAAAGTCCCTCTAACGGGAATTACCTGGGAGGACATTGATTCATTAACCGGCAATGCAATGCTGCAAGCTACCGTTCCTGGAACTGGCAAGGATGGGGGGCCAAACTGTGCTACTGTTAAACCTTTTGGCGGATGGGACCTTAGAGAATCATAGACGTGAAATAAGACGTCGTGCAACACACCCCCGGATTTTCTCAAGTAAATCACATAAAATCTCAAGTTTTGCTGACAACCGTTCTTAACAAGCCGGTTTACTTTTGTTTCGCCAACAACGATAGCATGGTAAATGGATTCTAATGGCTATTGTTGGGGCAGATTGAATTGAAAAGAAAAAAATCAAAAAACAGAAACATGGAAAAAATGGAAATTACCAGAGAAGAGGTTGTTGAAGCTGAAAATAAACTTTTTTCAGCTCAACTTGTGAGTAATCTGGAAGTTCTTGACCAACTGTTACACGATGATTTGATTGCAATTGCGCCGACAGGAGAAGTCCTGACCAAAAAAATGGACTTGGATGCACATAAAGCAAAAACAATGATTATTGAAGACGCTTCAACAATCATTGACGAGATTAGTATAATTGGCGACACCGCACTTTCAATCGTTACAATGAAAGCGAAAGGAAAAATGATTGGAACGCCATTGGAGGGACAGTTTCGATATTTTAGGGTTTGGAAACGCTTCGGTGATGGTTTGAAGGTGATCGGCGCGAGTTTTATGCAACTACCATAACTAATTTCTCCGGGTCGAGATTCGGCCAAAATCCCACGAATACCTCTCTGCAAAATGACTCATTGGCAGGCATTTTTTAGCCATTTGTTGATCAACAAACAATGCCTGCAATGCAACCATTTAAAATCGACATACCCAAGCAAATTATCGAAGACCTGAATCAGCGTCTTGCCAACACACGATGGCCGGACAGTCTGCATTTGTCCGGCTGGCAACTGGGAACAAACATTGCCTATCTGAAAGAAATAGCAGACTATTGGCAAAATAGCTTCGATTGGTTCGAACAGCAGCGGGAATTGAACCAGCTAACCCAGTTTACCACCCAAATTGACGGATTCAATCTCCACTTTATTCACCACAAAGGAAAAGGAGCTAAGCCCATGCCGCTGCTGCTGTGCCACGGCTGGCCGGATTCTTTTTTGCGCTTTCAGAAACTGATACCACTTCTGACCGATCCGGCAGCTTACGGAGGAAGCTCGCAAGACGCCTTCGACGTGATTATTCCCAGCCTTCCCGGTTTCGGGTTTTCTGACCGACCCTCAGAGAAGATATCATTCATTGACACTACCAGCCGCCTTCTTCATAAGCTGATGACAGCGATATTAGGTTATTCCCGCTATGCGGCGCATGGAGGAGACGTTGGCAGCGGGCTGGTAGAGCGTCTGGGAATGACGGTTCCCGATTCCCTGATTGGAATCCATCTGCTGGACATTCCATATTGGCACCTTTTTGCTATTCAACCCGATGATTTGTCCGCTGACGAGAAACAGTATCTGCAAGACGGGCAAAATTGGCAGCTTACCGATGGAGGATACGCCATCGAGCAATCCGCCCAACCTCAGTCGCTGGCTTACGGGCTGAATGACTCGCCGGTCGGACTGGCGGGCTGGATACTTGAAAAGTTTTACCGGTGGAGCGATTGCGACGGGAATTTGGAAAACAGCTTCACAAAAGACGAGTTGCTAACCAACCTTACCCTCTACTGGGTCACCCAGACCATCCGTTCATCGTTTACCCCTTATTTTGACGAGGATCAAACCCCGCCGCAGATGACAGGGAAGGTCGATGTTCCGACCGGTGTGGCTATATTTCCAAAGGACATCTTACCTGCTCCAAAAAGTTTTGCAGACAGATTTTATAACATCGTACGCTGGTCTGATATGCCCAGGGGAGGGCATTTCTCAGCATGGGAGGAGCCTCAACTGTTGGCTGCCGAAATAACCGAATTTTTACGGCCCTTGCGCGGCAACTAACTTTCGCCGAAGGCTCCGCGGCTAGGAGCCGCCACATGGGGCAATAGTTGCAGATCCTTGCGAAAAAGGGCATAGCAGGAATTTTCGTAATTTGCCAAGCGTAGCCCGATCGAAAGCTCACACAGTTGATTCGGTGATTTTTACTCTACCGTACCTGTTAATGGTCTTCGAACTGTTGGAGCGTGTCTTACATCGTCAACTCAAATTTTAAGGAAATCCTCGTCGTGCAATTTTCGCTGTTTGATGTTATCGTATTAATTGGGATTCTTCAAGGTATAATTGCAAGTATCCAACTCCTTCATAATAACCGGCGAAGCTCCGACAAGTTGTTGGCTTGGATTTTAATAACCACGGTTTTATTAAACTGTAAGATATTGCTGCATACACTGGGCCTGTGGAACACTCGTCCTTTTCGCTATTTTCCGTTGGCTGTCGACCTGGCTATCCAACCATTGTTGTATTTGTATGTGGTTTCCATTACCGAGTCCCTGTCCAAGCCCCGGCGGTCGGTAATGCTCCATCTTTTGCCTTCTTTCTTGTTAATGGGGCACGCTTTACTGGTCTATGTTTGGGTGCTGCCGCTTGACGACCTGTCAGCGAAAAGCAAGGTAGCTGGCGCCCTTGCCTATAACGCTGTCAAAGAAATGGAAGACTATTTGTCTGTTCTCTCCTTTGGGATCTATTTATTTCTCAGTATCAGGCATTTGAAAATGTACAGGTCCTGGCTGTACGATACGATATCCGATAGCTCATACCCGACCTACGGTTGGTTGAGAAATCTGTTGCTGCTGGTAAGCGGGTTAACGATATTATTACTCGCTAACATTGCGCTCGATTATGGAATAAACTACGGGCAAACCAATTTTTTCCATTGGCAGTTGTTTTACTTTCTGTTGACAGTGATCATTTATTACTTAGGCTTTCAAGCAAGTAAACAAACGAACTTGTCCTTACCGGCAACTGTGGTTGTTGGTAAGACCGACCAAGTCGCGCCGGTTCCGCCGGAAAAAGTTCTGCAGATCCGTGTGGCGATTGAGGTGTTATTGGAAAAAGAGAAGATATATCGAAACCCAACGATTACGCTGACAGAAATGGCCCGGCGATTGGATGTATCGTCTAATGTGCTCTCCTTCACAATCGGTAAGTCTTACGAAAAGAGCTTTCGCGACCTTATCAATGAATACCGGGTTGAAGAAGTAAAAGACAAGCTCGTCAACGGTCATTTAGCTCATTTATCGATTCTCGGAATTGCGTTGGATTCGGGCTTTAACTCCGAAGCAAGCTTTTACAGGGTGTTTAAGAAGCACACCAATTGCTCCCCTAAAGAGTTCCAGGAACAACACCGCTGAGCTCTCACTTTTCATTTTGCCAGAACAAAACGATTTCTGATGACCTCTCAAATTTCACTTTGAGAGGTTTCCCGGCACTTTATTACCTTGTTTTACAGCAATCCGGCGAGTGCGTGCTTGCCAGGAGCAACTAAAAAGGGCAGGCGCTCCTCCGTCCATTCTCGTCGGCAGAGCCATTGAAAAATTCGTTGTTTTAAAATTGCTTATCGTACCCAGCCATGAAGAAGACTGCTTTCATTCTTGTATTTCTGTTTATCTCGCGGGAAG
>CAMLNK010000391.1 GCA_946481035.1 uncultured Dyadobacter sp.
ACAAAACTGGTATAAGTCCTGAACTGCGCGCCATAGTTGATCCAGTTGCTGCGGATCGGATAATTGGGCGGAAACGCGTGCGGCATATATACATTGCCAGGCCCCTGCGCGACGCACGGATAGATGTATATGAACTCATCGTTGTTCTCATTTTCCACGGCAAAGAGGTTTTCAATCGCCGGAAACAGTTTGTACTTATTCAGTTCCATTACCTCTTTCGCTGCATCGGCGGCTTTTTGCCATTGTTTGGTATTGAGGTAAAATTTGGTCAGAACTGAGAGTGCTACGCCTTTGTCGGCCTTTCCGCGAAGGTCTTGTTTGAGCGGCAGGTCGCGGGCAGCTTCGGAGAGCTCCCGGGAAATGAATGCGACGAACTCATCATTAGACGGTTTGGCGGGCTGTAAATCGTCGGTACTCGTGGTCAGGACCAGCGGGACCGGGCCGAAATACCGGTGCAGGTGTGCATAGGCCTCACCGCGGATAAAGCGCGCCTCTGCCTTGTATTGCGCGAGCCGGTCGCCGGACATAGAAGTAATGTTGTCTATGTTTTCCAATAGCACATTAGCATCGCGAACGGCCGTGTACATCTGCACCCAAATCGTACGCAGGAATACCGAAGAAGCGTCCCACTGGAAATTCATAAACGGCAATGCATCCTTTTCAAATTGTCCGCCGCTTTCCAGCGTAATGTCGGTCGGGAATTCGGAGAGGGTAAACTGGTCTTCGCGCATACCGCCATTCACTTGCAGTCGTCCGTAGGCGCCTATCAGTACTTTCTTGATCCCGTCTTCGCTTTTCAGGAAATCTTCGGGCGCGTATTGTGTGTAAACATCCTCGGCCAGAAAATCGGTACACGCGCTTTGGGTAAAGCAAATCAGCAAAAGGGAGAGGAGGGGCGTTAATTTATATGCCTTTTTCATGATCATTCAATGTTAAAAGCCGATGTTTAAACCAACCCGGAACGTACGGTTCAGCGGATAACTATTGTAGCTGGCACGCTCGATGGATGTGCCCGACACGCCTGCTGTGGCCGTGCTGCTGGTGAGCGAGTTGGAGGTGCCGGAGGCATTGGCATCCGGATCGTAACCCTGAAATTTGGTGATCGTAAGCAAGTTATCAGCCGCAAGATATACCGATGCCGATTTGATGGTTTTGCTGCCGGTAAACGGGATATCGTAAGACAACGTAACGGTTTTGAGCCGGGCGAACGAGGCATCGGTCACCGTCATGGAATTGACGGCCAGCGCGCCACCGTAAGCGCTTGGGTTTACACCGGAAGGATATTTTGCATTCGGATTGGAGGGTGTCCAGCGATCGAGGTAATGGGCGGCAAGACGGTTCCGCTCAAAATTGACCGGATAGAGCGATTCAATAATGTTTCCGTCGAGCGTCTTGATGCCTTGTACCGCCGTGACAAGTACGTTCAGGTTGAAACCCTTGTATGCGAAACTATTATTCAGGCCAAAAATGAATTTGGGAAAAGGACTGCCCAGGATCACGCGGTCGTTCGGGTCGATCTTTCCGTCCTTATTCTGGTCTACGATTTTCGGATAGCCCGGTTTAGCGCCTGGTTGGGCCGAGGAAGCAATATCGTCCGTTGTTTGAAACAAACGCTCTATCTGATAGCCATAGAATGACCGCATGGCGTCGCCGGTTCTTACAATCGCGTAGTTACTGGTGAACCCGACATTGCCCGTGATGACCTGCGGAATGAAGTCGGGCAGCTCGGTTACCTTGTTTTGAAGCGCTGAAAGTGTAAAAGTGGTGTTCCATTTGAAGTTGTCGACAAAATTCCTTGATTCCAGCATCAGATCGATCCCGCGGTTGCGAACAGTCCCGAAATTGACCCGGATACTTTCAAAACCGGAAGTAGTCGGAAGTGGCTTGTTGAAAAGCTGGTCGCTGGTATTCTTGATGAAATATTCCAGGGAGCCGCTCAACCGGCCTTGAAAAACACTGAAATCGATCCCCAGGTCCAGCTCTTCTGTCGTTTCCCATTTTAGATTGGTGTTCGGAATACGTGCGGGCTCTACGCCCTGTATAAGTCCGCCGCCAAGTATGGCCTTGCTGCCTGCGATCAATGTTTGCAATGTTTCAAAGTTTCCGATTGCCTGGTTACCGCTTTTTCCATAGCTCAGCCTCAGTTTCAAATCATTGAAAAAGTTGGTTTGTTTTAGAAAAGGTTCTTCCGACAGGCGCCAGCCCAGGGCAAAGGAGGGGAAGAATGCAAATTTGTTTTTATCCGAAAACCGGGAAGTACCGTCCGCACGCATCGATGCAGTAAGCAGGTATTTCTCGTCGAATGTATAGTTCACTCTTCCCAGATATGAGTTTAGTTTGTTCGTAAACCGGTCGCTTTTTACATTGTCGCCCCGATCACCGTCGCCGCTTTCCAGCAGGTTGGTCTGGGTTACGTCGGACAAAAATCCCATGGAAGACGCCCCGACAGACCTGGTTTCATATTTTTCAAGCGTGGCTCCGCCCAGAACCGAAAGGTTATGCTTGTTGAAGGCCCGGTTGTAGCTTGTGAAAAACTCGGATATCCAGTGATTGTTTTCTAAGGAAATGACATTTCCCAGCCCTCCCGCAGCAAGCCCCCGTTGCGTAGTCGTACCCACATAGCTGTCGCTTCGCTGATTCTCAATGTCGCCGCCTAGCCGCAGGGTGGCAGTCCAGCCTTTGAGGATAGTGTATTCGGACGAAAGCGTACCAAATGTACGATTGCTTACATTCCCCTGATCGACGCCGTTGATCAGCGCGAGCGGGTTTTCGAGGGAGATAAGCGGGTTGAAGGGATATTTGCCGGTGGCATTCAGTCCTGCCGGGATGGTCGGGTCAAACTGCAATGCGGTGTTGATCGGGCCGGCGTTTTCGTTGCCCGAGTTGGTCGTCAGGATACTGTTAGTGATGCTCCGGTTTGTATTGAGGTTAAGATTTACTTTAAACTTGTCGCTCGGGTTGAGCTCATAATTCAGGCGGACATTATACTTTTTCAATCCCGAACGCTTCACAACGCCCTCCTGACTCAGATAGTTGACACCCAGGTAGAATGCCGATTTGTCGGACCCACCCGAGAAGGAAAGCTGATGGTTGTGGGCTATGGCCTTTCTGAAAATCTGGTCTTGCCAGTCGGTACCGGTGCCTACCGTACGCATTTGTTCTTCCGTGAATTTGGGTTGGCCTCCCTGATCGGCCGAAAGGTCGTTCAGCACCTGCATATATTGCCGGGCGTTGAGCATATCCATCTTCTTCGCGACCGACTGAATGCCCACGTAGGCGTTGTAATTGATCCGGGTTGCGCCTTTCTTGCCTTTTTTGGTGGTGATCAGTACTACACCGTTTGCGGCCCGGGAGCCATAGATGGCGGCAGCCGAAGCGTCTTTCAGAATTTGAATAGACTCGATATCATCCGGACTAATGGAAGTCGCGGACGCGCCGGGTAACCCATCTACGACGATCAGCGCTTCATTGCTGCTGTTGATCGACCCTGCGCCGCGGATGCGAATGCTGATCCCGCCGCCGGGTGCCGAACTCGATTGGCTGATCTGCACGCCGGAAGCCTTTCCGTTTACCAGTTGCAACGCGGAATTGTTGACTCCCTGCGTAAAGTCCTTTTCACCCACCGAGACCACCGAGCCTGTCAGGTCCGTCTTTTTCTGGACCCCGTAACCCACGACTACAAGTTCTTCGAGGGTTTTGGTGTCGGGCACCAGGGTCACATCGATCGTCGATTGCCGTGTAAGCGGTATTTCCTGGGACAGGTATCCCACGAAGGAAAAAATCATGACGCCCTCATCCTGCGAAAATGTCAGTGAAAACTTGCCGTCCCCGTCGGTAATTGTGCCGTTTTGAGTGCCTTTCAATACCACACTTACACCGGGTAGCCCTTGCCCTTTGTCGTCTGAGACCCTTCCGGTTACTGTCCGTTCGAGGTTGGGGGCCGTAGCGTGAGGCGAAAGCAGTCCGGTGTTTCCGGCGGGAGTATTTTGTTCAGGGCTCAAAACGATCTGCTCGCCGATCACTTCAAACCGTAGCTTCAAAGGTTTTGTCACCATTTCCAACACTTCGGAGAGCGGCATATCGGTGGCGGTAATGGAAATTTTCTGCTCGATGGGTACCGACTTGGGCCGGTAGGCAAACCGGATGGAAGCTTGCTGTTCAATGGAGCGCAATACCTTGCGGACTTCCCATTTTTCTGCTTTAAGGCTCACTTTGCGATTAAGCAGTTCCTGTCCGAGTGCTGCGCTGGCAGCGGAGCCGCCGGCCAATATCGCGGCCAGCAGGAGCTGAAACGCAGCTACTTGCATAAATCGGAAGAGAAAGCGAGTTAACGATAGCTGTTTTTTCATAATTCTCACATCTGGATTAAGGGGGTTAGAGAAAGGTTACGGGGGTTAGCAATTTTTAGCGTAAATGATCACCTGCGCATCAATCAGCTTGTATTCGGCATCGAGTACCTTGCAGATCACCACCAATTTTTCAAACAGGTCTGCCTTGCTGAGATCCATTGTCAGCGTGCAGTTTTTCATGACCTGTTCATCAAAAATGACATCGATACCGTATGCTTTTTCGAGGGTTTCAAATACTTCTGCCGCCGATGCATTTTCAAATATGAAAGAAGGCAGGGTTGCTTCCGGTATTACCACATCCGGCTTTTCAACCAGTGTTTTGCTCAGCAATGCCTTCTCCTTCTCGAATACGGCTTTTTGATTGGGCATCAGTACGATACCCTCGGCTTCGGGATCGGAAACCTTCTTGCGCTGTTCGGAATAGACGGATACCAGCCCGGTTTTGACGGAAACCGTGACATCGGGCTCATTGTCCACCGACCGGATCGTGAAGCTGGTGCCCAGTACTTTGGTAACCAGTCCGTGGGTGTACACCAGAAATGGTTTCTCCGGATTCTTTTTTACATCAAAGAATGCCTCTCCGAGCAGTAATACCTCCCGTTTTTTTGCATCGAACTGAGCGGGATAGCGCACTGCACTGTTTCTTTCGAGGATAACCCGGCTTTGATCGGGCAATAGCACCAGGAGCGGTTTGGCCGTCGTGTTGATGATCTCTTCCCAATCGGTACTCGCTGTAACATGAGGATCGACAAACGGAAGTCTGGTGTCAGCCCTTTTATGCCAGAGTGAATACGCTATCAGCACCAG
>CAMLNK010000392.1 GCA_946481035.1 uncultured Dyadobacter sp.
CTCCACCATCGCCTTAATCACCCCGTTAGCCGGATCAAGCCAGCTTTCGAATTGATCCTTCACCTGCCCGAATGCCACGCGGTGGGTGATGTAGGTTTTTGGGTCAACCAACCCGTTTTTCATGCTGTGGATCACATGCTCAAAATCGGCCCGGGTAGCATTGCGGCTGCTCATCAATGTGGCCTCGCGCTTGTGAAACTCCGGATGGCTGAATGCGATCTCACCTTTTTGCAGACCTACCAGCACATAGCTACCGCCGTGCCCAAGGTAGGCGAATGCGGTGTTGATGGCGCGTAAATTGCCGGTCGCGTCGATGACGACGGTCGGCATGTCGCCGTTTGTAATCTCGGCCAGGCGTTCGGCAACGTTTTCAGTGAGGCCATTAACGGTATGCTCCACGCCAATGCGCTCGCGGCAGAATGCCAGGCGCTGGTCGTTGATATCCAATGCGATCACCTTCCCACCGGCAATACGTGCGAATTCCATGGCCCCTAGACCGATCGGCCCAGCACCCACTACGAGTACAAACTCATCCTTACGTACACCCGCGCGACGCACGCCATGCGCGCCTATCGCGAGCGGCTCCACGAGCGCGAGCTCGTCGAAGCTCAGGCCGTCGCCATGCACGAGCGAGTAGGAGGGAACGGAGAGGTACTCCACCATCCCGCCGTCGATATGCACGCCGGATACTTTGAGGCTGGTGCAGCAGTTGGGCTTACCATTGCGGCAGGCCACGCATTTGCCACAATTGAAATAGGGAACAAACGTTACCGCCTCGCCTTTGACAAAACCCGGCGCGTCGGTTTCGACGATCTCCCCGGCCAGCTCGTGACCGAGGATTCTTGGATAGTTAAAGAACGGCTGCGTTCCCTCGTAGGCGTGCAAGTCGGTTCCGCATATGCCTATTCTTTTGATTTTCAATATGCTATGTCCAGCCGTGGGTGCCGGTGCTTCGGCCTGTTCGTAGGAAAACGAGCCGGGTGTGGTGCAAACAAGTATTTCCATCGATCGTTATCAGGAATTGGCCAGCGCGCGGTCGAGGTGGACGTAGCCGCCGTCGACGTAAATGAGCTGTCCGGTGGTGTGGCTGGATCTTTCCGAAAGCAGGAAAATGGTCATGTTTGCGATTTCTTCGGCCGTCGTCATGCGGTTTTCCAAAGGGATATTCGCGGTAATCGACGCCAGTTTTTCCTGCGGGTTAGGCAGTGTCTCGATCCATTTTTCATAAAGCGGCGTCCAGCATTCGGCTACAATCACCGAGTTTACGCGGATACCGTATTTCAGCAATTCCACCGCCCATTCACGCGTCAATGCATTGCGGCCGCCGTTGGAAGCGGCGTAGGCCGACGTTCCGCCCTGGCCGGTATCCGCCGTTTTGGAGCTGATATTGACGATAGAACCTTTGGATGCTTTCAAAGCCGGCAATGCGTAATGCGCCATCAGATAGTAGTGCACAACGTTTTTATGCAAAGATGCGATAAAGCCGTCATAGGTGCCGTTTTCAAGCCCTATACCATCATTCACACCTGCATTATTAACCAAACCATCGATCCGGCCGTATTTTTCCAGGACCGCATTCACCGCTTTTTCGGATTCTTCCGGGCGGGTAAGTTCCGCCGCAACCTGAAACGACTCTTTGCCTTCCGCCGCCAGTGCGTCGACCACTTTCTGGTTGTCTTCCGCATTTCTGCCCACGATCACGGGAATCGCACCTTCGGATGCCAGCACCTGCACGATGCCTTCGCCAATACCTTTGGCCCCGCCGGTCACGATGACCACCTTATTTTGAAGTTTTAAATCCATTATGATTAAAATAAAAACTTATAAATGAATTGCTTATCTGTTAATGCGAAGTACTCAGCGTGACACTTTTTACCGAACTGTTGCGCATCGCGAAGAATAGTACCACGAGGAAACACACAGCAGGTACTATATAAGCCGTTTGAATGGACGAAATATCCGATACCTGCCCCATAATAACCGGGAAAAAGGCACCGCCCACAATCGACATAATTACAAGCGACGAACCGATTTTGGTTTTTTCACCCAGGCCGCGGATACTTAATGCGAAGATTGTCGGGAACATGATCGACATGAAGAATTCGACGCCGACCAATGCGTAAACCGAGAACATGCCGTCGGTAAGTACTGCAATGATGAGCAATACGATGTTGGCAATGCTGTAAATGGCCAGCAAACGCGGCGGCGCTACGAAGCGCATCAGGTAAGTACCGATAAAGCGGCCGATCATAAACGCCAGCAATGCACCCGAAAGCAGGTAAGCAGCCGTTTTTTCATCGATACCAGCCACATGATCAGCGAAACGGATGAAAAAGCTACTGATGCACACTTGCGCACCAACGTAAAAGAATTGCGCGGTAGTCCCGAGAATGAGGTTTTTCTCACCCCAGATAGAACCTGTCGCTTTTTGTTCCACTTCTTTTTCCTCTTTGATTTCCGGGAGTGAAGTCCGCCAGATCATCACGGCAACCAGCAGTACCACCAAACCGATCAGTATAAACGGAATCTGTACCGATGATGCTTCCTCGTTCAGGTAAGCGTTCAGCTGGTCGGGCGACATGGCCTGATGCTCGGCTTCGTTCAGCGTTTTTCCTGAAAGAATGAATTTTCCGCCCATGAGCGGCGCCAGAAATGCTGCCAGTCCATTAAACGACTGTGCAAAATTAAGCCTTTGCGTAGCGGAATCGGCGTCGCCCAGCACGGTAATGTAGGGGTTGGCAGCGGTTTCGAGCATGGTTAGCCCGCTCGCGATCACGAACAATGCAAACAGGAAGAATCCGAAATGCCGCATTTCGGCCGCGGGGTAAAAAAGAAACGAACCGGTGGCAAAAAGCAGCAAACCAAAGGCGATACCGGCCTTGTATCCATACTTTTTCATGAAAAGCCCGGCGGGCAAAGCGATCAGAAAGTAGGCAATGTAGGAAGCGGAGTCGATCAGCGCCGACTGGAAGTCGCTGAGCTGACAGGCTTTCTTTAAATGCGGGATCAGGATCGGGTTGAGATTGAGGGCGAAGCCCCACAGGAAAAACAATGACGTGATGAGGATGACAGCCAGCCTCGTCTTACGATCGGTCATAAGGGTTAAATTATTAGTAGATGCAGGAATGGCTGTAAAGTAAAACAAAACAATGCAAAGGAATTATATTTTTTTACGGGGAAATGATTCTTTCCTCGATAAATATTCCAATACATTGTTTTGTAAACCCTGATCCTCAGATATTCAGCTGCCGCTGCACCTCATCCTTTTTCCGGCGCGAGACCTCGATGCGCGAGCCGTCGGAGAGGATGATGAACTCATTGCTGTTGCTGATCCGGATAATGTGATCCAGATTGACCAGGTGGGACTTATGCGTCCGGATGAAGCGGAATTTAGCCAGCATATCCTCGAAATATTTCAGCGTTTTGCTGGCGATGAACGGCCGCTTGTTGATCAGATGGATGATCGTGTAGTTGCGGTCGGCTTCGAGGCGCAGGATTTCATGGATCATAAAAAAGAACACGCCTTCGCTCGAAGGTACCGCCAGCCGGAAGTCCTTGACGTCCCGCTTGTCGATATTGGCCGCCAGATTGTCAAAAAGCATCTTACGCTGGCGGGAGCTCTCGCTCTTCGTGTAATGTCGCTTCACGGCGGCCCGCAGATCCTCCGGGCTAATGGGTTTGAGCAGGTAGTCCAACGCACTGAACCGGATCGCCTGGATGGCGTACTGGTTATGGGCCGTGATGAAAATGACGTCGAAGTCGGGGTTGTTGGGGAGCTGCAAAAAGTCGAACCCATTCTGATGGGGCATTTCTACGTCGAGAAAGACCAGGTCGGGCTGGTAGAATTCCAGTACTCCCTTGGCTTCTTCTACGGATGCGGCCGTCCGTACCTCCGTGATTTCGGGTACGAAACTGATGATAAGCTGGTGCAAAACATTGCGGGCTCTTGGCTCATCGTCGATGATCAGCGTTTTTATCATAGTGGGTATAGTGTTAAAATACCTTGTGAATGCAGCTCACCCGGCTGCGATTTTTTCACAAAGTATGATAACGGGCACAACCGAGCTCATTCCAATGTCCGTATGGTACCAAACGGTTATTGAAAGGAATCTAAGTGATAAATACAACTGATTTTTCAAGGTTTTTGGGCTCTTGCGCTAGTGCGCTTCGCTCTCGTAGCCGATGGGTTTTTTCTGAAAACTATAAATCAGATAGAATAGTGCCGGCAGGATCAGGATGCTGCCCAACAGCAATGCCCAGGCAAGCGCTTCGATCGTTTTCTCCTGCCCCGCGTGCTCGGTGAGCGACAAATAGCCGCCGTCGCTGAAAAGGACGATGTTCGGGAAATGCCTGAAAGTAGTGGTAAGCAGGATCATCGTTACCTGAAACCCTGCCAGCGGCCGGAGCAGGCCGATTTTGCCCTGGTAAAGCAGCGTCCACATCCAGATCAGCGAAAGCGTCGCCGAAAGAATGGCAATGCGGCCGACCCAGTTGCCGAAAACCCAGTCGAGCAGCGGGATATGCTCATACCAGGCTGCTGCAAATACCAATGCGCCGCAGATCACGGCCGCGATGTTGAAAAACTGCGCCTTATGCGCAAACCGCAGCCGCTCGTGCTCGACCTTGGTTTCGCCAATGAGGTAAACCGACGCCAGAAAGCCGCAAATTGATACCGTAAACAACCCGACAGTAATGCCAAACCAATGCAGCCAGCTGAAAATGTAGGCGTCTGCAAACGAACCGGCCTGCGGATCGATATGCCCGGAAACCGCGCTTCCGGCGATAATGCCCAGGAAAAGCGGGGTTGTAAAGCTGGAAATCGCGAAAATGGTATTGTAGAGATGCTGCATATCGTCCACGACGGCGTCGTAATGCCGGAACGTGAATGCCGTGCCGCGCGCGATAATGCCTATCAGCATGATGGTGAGCGGGATATGCAGGTTCACCGACATGGTGGAGTAAATCACCGGAAAGCCTACGAACAGGATCACGATAGCGATGATCAGCCACATATGATTGGCTTCCCAAATAGGCCCGATGGCCGAATAGAGCGTTTTGCGGGTGACCTGTTTATTCTTTTGCGAGGTAAAAAGCTCAATAATTCCCGCGCCAAAATCCGCCCCGCCCAGCAACAGGTAAAGCAATATAGA
>CAMLNK010000393.1 GCA_946481035.1 uncultured Dyadobacter sp.
AGGAAATTCAAAAAAGATACCGGCTACGCGCCGATCGAGTACTTCAACTACCTGCGCATTCAAAAGGCCTGTCAGCTGCTGCATTTCAGTACATGGCGTATCAATGAGGTCGCTTCTGCGATCGGAATAGATGATCCGTTCTACTTTTCTAGGCTCTTCAAGCAGCAAATGGGTCTATCGCCGGTGCACTATCGAAAAAATAAGGGCGTAGAACGGCAGTAAAAAATGCCACTGTCGGAATTATTATGCATATTAAGACCTAATCTAATCACCATCGAACATGTTCAAAAAAATCCTGCTAGCCCTTCTGGCCGTTTTCATCATCATCCAGTTTATCCGCCCCGAAAAAAACCTGTCCGACGAACAGTCGATGAACATCGCGACGAAATACGAGGTCCCGGCCGATGTGAAGAATATCCTGGAAGTGGCTTGTAACGATTGTCACAGTAACAAAACCGTTTATCCATGGTACTATAATATCCAGCCTGTGGCGTGGTGGATGAACAATCACATCGTAGACGGCAAGCGCCACCTCAACTTCTCGACTTTCACAGGCATGTCGATCGCCCGACAAAACCATAAGCTGGAAGAGACGGTGGAAATGGTGGAAGACAATGCTATGCCGCTCGAATCGTATACGGCATTAGGTATGCACGGCGACGCGAAGCTCACCACCGCCCAGCGCGAGCGCCTTATTCAGTGGGCAAAAGCGCAAATGGACACGCTTAAAGCGAA
The DNA here is from genome assembly GCA_946481035.1 of uncultured Dyadobacter sp. Next base: position 736 of record CAMLNK010000393.1, read on the forward strand.
ATATCCAGCCGATAGCCTCATTATGCCCAAAAGAAACCCGGCACCGGGGCAGCACTAAGCGGAACAAGGTAACGGGCAGCCGCATTCGTTTGTAGCTGCCCGTTACCGTTTCAGTTTTTGAAAATCCTTTGCGTAAAAAGCCTTTCGCTTCCCTTCTCCACGCTCAGGAGATAAACCCCTTTGGCAACATTTGGAATGGACAACCGGCCGCTGCCGTCTACTTTGCGGCGCATTACTTCCGTGCCGGCCATGTTCATCAGCTTCACAGTCGCGGTACCGGTGTGCGGAGGCATTTGGAGATCCAGGTAATCGCTGAGCGGGTTGGGCCCGAGGCGGAATGCCACATCGCCGTTGCGGTACAATGCGATGATTTTGGAATACTCAAACTGCCCGTCCACATCCACTTGTTTTAACCGGTAATAGGCAGTCACATTGGGCACCTCGGTGTCTGTGAAGGTATAATGCTGCGCCGTGGCGGTGGTGTTGTGCCCCTTTAATTCCCCTATCACCCGAAAATTGGCACCATCCGTCGAGCGCTCGATCTCGAAACGTTCGTTGTCGGTTTCCGACACGGTTTTCCAGTAAAGCTGCGCCTGGTTATTGTTCAGCTCTTTCAAATAAAAATCAGCCAGTTCCACCGGGAGAGGGTCTTCGATCGCCAGCGTTGAATGCGCGAGCAGGCGAATGTAGGCAGCCTGATAGTAAATCGCCGGCTCGGTGATCTCCCAGCTGTTGGTCGGCCAGCCGGTGTTGAAATCGAGGTAACTTTTTTGGCGGGGCTGACCGTACGGCGGCGACTGGCTATTGATCGTGTAGTCGGCGTTGGGGCCGCCCACCACATAACCCGGTGCCGGGCCGTTCGGCGACGTCAGTGCATTATCATAAATAGTACCGTCGTTGAACCAGGTATGGTAAATCTCGTTGGCGCAGCGATCCCCGCCCACCCCGTACATATTCGACAAATACACCATTCCCTGCGGATTGACACCGTGGAAATAATGGATCTGCTCCGCGGCCTTGCGCGTGAGAATGGCCGCATTGCCCAGCCCGGCTTTGAGCATCGAGCGGTTCACATTAGCGTAGTCGGCCTTGGGCATGTTGCTGCCCCAGTGGTACGACCAGTCGGGCATGAATGCGCGGTAGAGATCGGCGGTCGTCCAGCCGAAAAAGTCATTCCAATTACCATTAACGGCCGTCCCCGCCGAATTCAGAATCGCTGAGGCGGCCGTCGGGTTGGCGCCCGGGAGCTTGGCGTAGCGCAGCAATGCATCCTGCAATTCGTTCGCATCCACACCCCAGAAACCGGAACTCATGACATCGGTACCCGCGTAATTGTTGACCACAAACTGATTGTAAACCGCATTACCTGTGCGCTCAAAAAGGTAAATCGCGGCGATCACCATCATGCTCCTTTGCGGCCCCACGCCCACATCGGCATCGCCAGAAACAATGCTGCCGTCGTCGCAGTTGGTTTGCAGGGTATTGGCATTAAAAAACGGCAGCACATAATTGAAGCAACTTACCGCCCTGGCTTCCAACTCTCCCGCATATGCGGTGAGCGCAGGTACACCCGCGTACACGAGCGCGGCGTGCGAGAACACCGAAGCAATGGTTGCCGATGCCGAAGTACACGTCGGGCCGTAATAGCGGCCGTCCACATTCACGCTCGGCGGCGAGGAAATGTTCTCGCTGTAATTCCGGCTGCCCATTTTGTTATGCGTGCTGCCGTCGGCATTGGTCATTTTGAAAAGCCAGTCGAGCTCCCACTTCACCTCGTCGAGCAGGTCGGAGACACCGTTTTTGCTTTCGGGGATATTGAAATTATCGGTAAAAACGGCCGGGTTTTCCTCATAGGCGTACAACAGGTCGTGAATCGGGCTGTGGGTAAAGGATACATATTTATTGTAGTCGCCGGCGTCGAACCAGCCCCCGGTCAGGTTCTTTTCCAGCGAGGCATTGCCCTGGTCGTACACGTAACGGCATTGCTGGTCCTGCGATGCGTTCATGAAATTATTCCCGTCGGTCCACTTGCTTTGGGCGTATGGAGCGGCTTTGGCCATGTTGCAGCGGTTATAATAGAACATTTTCACCGCCGCCAGCATCACGTTCCCATAAGGATTAGGCGTGATTTCAAAAACCGCCGAACGCTGGTTACCCGCCGGATCGAAAACATAATAGCTGCCTGTGGTCGTCAGCGACGAGAAATCGAACCACCAACCCTGGTCACCGGAATTCGCCTGGGTATTTCCATTATTCCAAACGGTGACCGGGCCGGTGAACGCGACTGCATTGGTAATGCTGTTGCGCACTTCCAACGTCGCCGGTGCGGTGTAATTCAATGCAGCGTTGTATCCCTGCACCGGATTGCTCAGCACCGCTACCTTTTCGGCGGCCGGCGCATAGCCGAACTGATCGACGTGAATGAACGGGCTGATCTGCGCGACTCCCCGCACCGACAATATCAGGCCCAGTAAAAGTGTGAGAATGCCCTTCCCGGGCAAATGGAGGTAATGCTTCCTCATGGCTAAAATGGTTTGAATTGATTGAAAATGCTGTGTCAGGAATCAACAACAGAGGCGGCAAATGCCTTTCAAACAGGATGGGAGTCGTTTTCAGCTTTTCCGGGCGACCGGGCTGAAATGCAGTCAAATTTATTCTTAATATTTTACAGAACAAATAGGTACGCCTCGTAGAATTTATTAATCGGAAGCATTTGCTATATTTAAAAATAATGCAAAAATTTATTTAAATATTGATTTGTTTTTATTATAATTGCATAAACAACTATTGGCTAACTTACAATCGCGAAGCACATGCCGATTTATCAGCAACTAGGAACCATCCCGCCCAAGCGGCACACGCAGTTTCGCAAAACCGACGGCGGGCTTTACTATGAAGAACTCTTCGGAACGATCGGTTTTGAAGGCATGTCTTCCCTCCTCTATCATACCTGGCGGCCCACGCAGGTGAAGTCGCTCGGCGAGCCCTACGATGTGTCGCCGCGCATTGCCGAGACGAACAATATGACCATGCGGAAGCTGATCGGCTTCGATGTGAAACCTGCCGCAGATTACCTCGACAGCCGTACCCCGCTGCTCGTCAACCGCGACCTTATTCTGGGCCTGGCCGCTCCTACCGGCGCGCCGATGTCCTATTTTTACAAAAATGCCGACGCCGACGAGCTGCTTTTCATCCATCGCGGCTCGGGCAGGCTGCGTACGCCGTTCGGGCAGGTGCCGTTTACTTATGGAGATTATGTACTGATTCCAAGAGGCACCATTTACCAGATCGAGTTCGACGGGCCCGACAACCGCCTGCTCTATCTTGAATCGCATTCACCTATTTACACGCCGAAACGCTATCGCAACCATTTCGGGCAGCTTACCGAGCATTCGCCGTACTGCGAGCGCGACTACATTCTCCCGCGCGACCTCGAAACCCGCGACGAGCACGGTGACTTCATCATCAAAATCAAGAAACAAAGCCATATTCACCCGGTAACCTACGAAACCCATCCGTTCGACGTGGTCGGCTGGGACGGGTACAATTATCCCTGGGCGTTTTCGATCCATAATTTCGAACCTATTACCGGCCGCGTCCACCAGCCGCCGCCGGTGCACCAGACATTCCAGACCGACGCATTCGTGGTGTGCTCGTTTTGCCCCAGGCTTTACGACTACCACCCGCTGGCTATACCGGCCCCCTACAACCACAGCAACATCGATTCCGACGAAGTGCTATACTATGTCGACGGCGATTTCATGAGCCGGAACGACATCGCACAGGGGCACATTACGCTGCACCCGGGCGGCATCCCGCACGGCCCGCACCCGGGCGCGTACGAGCGGAGCATCGGCAAAAAAGAAACGCAGGAACTGGCCGTCATGGTCGACACCTTCCGGCCTCTGATGCTTACCGAACAGGCGATGGCGATCGATGACGGGAAGTATTTTGGCAGCTGGAAAGAGAATTTTGAATGAGTGAATGATTGAATGAGTGAATGATTGAATGATTGAATGTTGAATGGCTGAATGAGTGAATGTTTTTTTATTAGTTACTTAATACTGAGTACCGGAATCTATAATGATAGCCGTTTTCTGGCATGAAAAGGAAAAGCTCTGTTCAGTCATTCAAACTCTCAATAACAACACCTGACTATCCAGTCATTCAGCCATTCAAAATTCACTCATTCACTCATTCAATCATTCAATCATTCACTCATTCAATCATTCACTCATTCACCCATTCACCCATTCACCCATTCACTCATTCAATCATTCAATCATTCAATCATTCAATCATTCAATCATTCAAAACTCATCAACAATGTCCACCCTAACAGCACCCACCGCTTCGACCACGCAAACCGACTTCCTGCCGATCAACGGCACGGATTATGTAGAACTCTA
>CAMLNK010000394.1 GCA_946481035.1 uncultured Dyadobacter sp.
GATCGATTTCGACGAAATCCTCGACCGCAAAAACAGCATTGTACACAGGATGCGCGGCAATTCCGAAAAGCGTATCCTCGACACCGCCGGCCTCGACCTCATTTACGGTACGGCGCGTTTCAGTGGCCGAAAGGAGATTACCGTTTCATTTCCGGAAGGCGGAGCCGAAACATTCACCGCCGACAAATTTTTCCTCAACACCGGCCTGCAACCCATCATTCCCGACATCGAGGGCATTCACAGCATTCCCTACCTCACCTCCACAACTATTATGGAGCTATCCGAAATCCCCGAGCATCTGCTCATTCTCGGCAGCGGGTACATTGCATTGGAATTCGGGCAAATGTTCGCGCGGTTCGGCAGCAAAGTGACGCTGGTCGAGCGCTCGAAAAGGATTTTGAAAAAAGAGGACGCAGATATTGCCGAAGAGGTCACCCGCATTCTCGCACAGGAAGACATTGAAATAATCACCAGCACCCAGGCTGTCGGGTTTTCGCAAAACGGCACCATTATCAACGTCACGCTCGAAACCGAGGGCATTCCAAGTCAGCGCACGTGTACGCACGTACTCGTGGCCGCGGGGCGTAAACCGCAACTCGGCGGGCTGGGCCTCGAAGTGGCGGGTGTGGAGCTGAGTGAAAAGGGATATATTAAAGTAAATGCGCAGCTGGAAACCTCCGCAGAAGGCATTTTTGCATTGGGCGACGTCAAGGGTGGGCCTGCATTCACGCACGTTTCCTATGACGATTACCGGTTGATCATTCAGCATGTAGTTGGGCAAAAACAAATCGATATTCAGGACCGCCTTATCCCATATTGCATGTTCATGGACCCACAGCTTGGCCGGGTGGGCATAACCGAACAGCAAGCGCGGGAAAAAGGCCTGGATATCAAAGTAGCGGTTTTAAAAAATGACAGCGTGGCGCGCTCTATCGAAACCGGCGACGAGCGGGGCATGATGAAGGCCGTCGTGGATGCCCGAACCGGGCAAATCCTGGGCGCGGCGGTGCTGGCCGAGCAAGGCGGTGAGATCGTCACGCTCCTGCAAATGGCGATGATCGGCGGGGTTACCTATGACCGGATCATGAACGGTGTATTTGCACATCCGACCTACGCGGAATCGCTTAATAACCTTTTCATGACGCTCGATTCGTAGGGTTGCGTCGCTTTTTTTACCGGAAATGGATCGTTTTTCGACTGATTTACGTACAAAAAGAATATGCAAATCCATTTTGCAGACCTGAACCACGTAACTGTTAGCAAACACCATGATCATTGCCGACCACATCAGCAAGCATTTTAATGGGATTGAGGCGGTTAAAGACATTTCCTTCCGGGTCGGAGAAGGCGAAACGATGGTGCTGTTGGGTACCAGCGGCTGCGGCAAAACCACCACGCTGAAAATGCTCAACCGGCTGATAGAAGCAACTTCCGGCCGCATAGAAATTCTTGGTAAAAATATCTCCGAAGAAAAGCCGGAAATACTCAGGCGGTCGATCGGCTATGTTTCTCAAAATAATGGCCTTTTCCCGCATTATACTGTCGCTGAAAACATTGCCGTGGTGCCGAAATTGCTGAACTGGCAGTCGACCGATATTCAGGAGCATACCAGTCGCTGGCTCGAACAGCTGAAACTTCCGGCGCATTTCAAGAACAAATTTCCCGGCGAGCTCAGTGGAGGCCAGCAGCAGCGTGTGGCCATTGCACGGGCATTGATCGCCAACCCGCCGGTACTGCTGCTCGACGAGCCTTTCGGCGCGCTCGACCCCGTCACCCGCGCGAGCGTACGCAGGGATTTCGCCGAACTGCCCGCATTGAAACAGAAAACCATCGTGCTTGTCACCCACGACGTGCAGGAAGCGCTTCAAATGGGCGACCATATTTGCCTGATGGACAAAGGAAGCATTGTGCAGCAAGGCACACCCGCCGATCTGCTGCTCAGGCCTGTGAACGAGTTCGTACACGCCTTCTTCGGCCAGCAGCTCGACGATATTTCCCGCATTTACGAACGCATCAGAGCACAGGTATAATGGAAGAGCAGCAAAGCTTATGGACATTTATGGCGCAGCAATCCGGCAAGCTGTGGAGCCAGACTGTGGCCCATATCGGCCTGACCTGCATTTCGCTCCTCGTCGCAATCGCCGTCGGGCTTCCGCTGGGAATCTGGATCGCGCGGCGGAAAAAGGCGGCGTGGCTGGTACTTGGCATTGCAGGTGTGCTGCAAACCATTCCCAGCATTGCATTGCTCGGTTTCATGATCCCGCTCCTCGGGATCGGGGCGCTACCTGCCATTACGGCGCTGTTTCTCTACGCACTATTACCCATTATCCGGAACACCTACACGGGCATTACCGGCGTCGACCCGGCCATTACCGAATCGGCGCGGGGCATGGGAATGAGCGCGTGGCAGATATTAATGAGCGTAGAACTACCGCTGGCAATGCCTGTGATCCTTGCGGGTATCCGTACCGCGACGGTCATTAATGTGGGTGTGGCTACCCTGGCCGCTTACATTGCGGCGGGTGGCCTGGGCGAATTTATTTTCGGCGGAATCGCATTGAATAACACGCAAATGATCCTCGCCGGGGCCATTCCGGCCGCATTGCTGGCAGTGCTGTTCGACTTTCTGCTTTCGTTGCTTCAAAAGACGGGTTTGAGAAAAATGCGTAAAATCTCGATCGTATTGCCGGTCCTGTTGCTTTTGCTCTCCTCATTTTACCTCATACCTTACACCAAAGGCGCCCTGCTGGCCGGTTTCACACCTGAATTCATGGGCCGCGAGGATGGTTACCTGGGTTTGAAATCGAAATACGGACTGAATATTCCAACAGTCGTGATCAGCGACGCGGTGATGTACAAGGCCGCATTTGAAGAAAAGCTGGACGTTATCAGCGGATACAGCACCGATGGCAGGCTCAAAGCATTCGACCTGGTAACGCTGGACGACGACCGGCACATTTTCCCACCCTATTATGCGGCACCGGTCGTGCGGAGCGAAATAATGCAGCGACATCCTGAATTACAGCCGGTTTTGGAAAAACTTTCGGGTTATATCAATGACTCCGTCATGACGGAGCTGAACTACCGGGTCGATTATCTGAAACAAACCCCGGACCGTGTCGCGCATGATTTTCTGGTATCCAAAAATCTCTATCAATCGCCTCGCAGCGGCAATGGGGGCACGATTCGCCTCGGATCGAAGATTTTCGCCGAGCAATATATCCTTATTCAAATGTATAAGGAGCTGATCGAAGGCAATACCGACCTCAAATGCATCACCAAAACCGGCCTCGGCGGCACGAAAATATGCTTCGATGCATTGAATAATGCTGAAATCGATATGTACCCCGAATACACCGGCACGGGCCTGCTCGCAATCCTCAAACCCGACCGCACACAGTTGAAAAGCCTGGGCGGCGACCGGGAAAAGGTATATGAATATGTCAAAAACGAATTTTTAAAACGATACAAGCTGCAATGGCTACGGCCTATCGGCTTCAATAACGCCTACGCGCTCATGATGCGCCGCACGCAGGCACAATCCTTGAATATCCAAACCATCACCGATCTGAAAAATTATGCAACTAATGGAAACCACCGGCATTAGGGAAGCATTTCACAATGTCAGAAAACATTCGGAATACATTTGTGCACCGCTCGAAACGGAAGATTACGTACCGCAGCCGGTCGCATTCGTGAGCCCGCCCAAGTGGCACCTGGCGCATTCCACCTGGTTTTTTGAGACATTCATCCTCAAACCCAATGTGCCGGGCTACCGCGTTTACGACCCCGATTTCAACTATTTGTTCAACAGCTATTACAACAATGTAGGCGAGCGCACGCTCCGCACCGACCGCGGGAACGTGACGCGCCCCACCACAAAGGCCGTATACGCCTACCGCAGGTACGTGGACGAGCAAATGGACTCATTTCTCGAAGAGCTCACCGACCCGGACATTCTTGCGTTGGTCGAGCTTGGCCTGCATCACGAGCAGCAGCATCAGGAACTGCTCATTACCGACATTAAATTCATTCTCGGCCATAACCCGCTTTTTCCGGTGTACCGCGAAGGGCAGAATATGGTTAGCGCCCGCAATACCGAAACGGGTTTTCTCACCATCCCCGAAGGCATTTACGATATCGGGCACCAGGGGGAAGGGTTTTGTTTTGATAATGAACTAGGCAGGCACAAAGTCTACCTGCACGAATTTGAAATAGCCAAAGGGCTCGTTACAAATGGGGAATACATCGATTTCATGCAAGCCGGCGGCTACCAGGATTTCAACCTCTGGCTGGATGAAGGCTGGTCGTGGGTAAATGCAAATCACATTTCGGCCCCAATGTACTGGCATCAGATCGACGGACAATGGCACTATTTTACCCTGAATGGATTGCAAAAAGTGGATTCTGAGGCTATTTTAACTCATATCAGCTTTTTCGAAGCCGCTGCATTCGCCCAATGGAAAGGAATGCGGCTGCCTACCGAGTTCGAATGGGAAATCGCTTCCGCCAACCTCGACTGGGGCCGGCGCTGGGAGTGGACCAACAGCGCCTACCTGCCCTACCCGGGGTTTTCCAAGGCGCCGGGAGCCGTGGGCGAATACAACGGCAAGTTCATGGTGAACCAGATGGTGCTGCGCGGCGCATCGGTCGCTACCTCGCCCGGGCATGCACGCAAAACCTACCGTAATTTCTTTCACACACACGAGCGCTGGCAATACACGGGCATCCGGCTTGCGCAATAATTCATGAGTTATGACAGACATCCAAACTTTTGCCAGGGACATCCATAAGGGGTTGTCCGCACCACAGAAACATATTTCGAGCAAGTACTTTTACGACGACATCGGCAGCGGGATTTTCCAGGACATCATGAAAATGCCGGAATACTACCCTACCCCGTGCGAATTCGAGATTTTGTCGCTTCAAGGCGAGAATATTATTCAAAAGCTGGCATTCAACGGACCATTTCAGGTCGTAGAATTTGGTGCCGGGGATGGTATCAAAACCCGCCAGTTGCTCAAAAAACTCGTCGAGCGGCAGGTCGATTTTGCCTATGTGCCTATCGATATTTCTGCGAAGGCCATCGAAGAACTGACGGCCAATATGCACGCTCATTTGCCCGGTTTGAAG
>CAMLNK010000395.1 GCA_946481035.1 uncultured Dyadobacter sp.
GAACAGCTTGATCGACAACCAGGGTGCATATTTACCCGAATCGTGGTGCTTGCTGTTGTGCCCCAGGAACAATACTTCGGCCCTCCGGCCTTTGGAAGCGCCAGCCTTGGGGTCCGGCCTTCCGGCCGGACCCCTGGTGTTACTCTTTGCACATGCCAGCGCCATGAGCCCGACAAGCAGGAGTGCAATGTAATTCCTCATTCAAATTGGTTTTAAAGAAAAGTTTCGGTTTTAGTATTGGAATCAATCCTTACAAATTGACTTTCTGGACTGGTGAGAAAACCATGTCCTCCACATCTTTGATCTTCACGCCTACCCTCGCAAACACGTAGTTCTGGGCAGGCGAAAGCGTAGGTACGGTAGCAGTGAGGTTGATCGCGTTCAGGTCCTTAATATCAGCCCCGGGAACGTCGGTCACAGCCACGTTCGTAGCGCGCGCAACAAAATCGGTTTTGTTCACATATAATGAGACCCTTTCGATGTCTTTACCCTCGGCGCCGGTTAGGATTTTTTCGAGTTTAAGCGAAACATTCACCTTGCTCTCACCGCCCGAAAACTGCGGCGTACGGATCATGTAGTAAGGCGTTACTTCCACATCGAGTGCCTGGTTCCCTGCCAGCTTCACAAAAAGCGTGTCTTTGGTAGCAGCATCTTTCACGATGGTTTTGAACGGCCCGCGGTTTTTAGGGAAAACCAGTTTATAGCTTCCGTCAAACAAAAGCGCCGAATAGGAGCCGTCCTGCGAAATGGGCGCGTCGATGGCCGCGAGCTTGCCAAAGCCCGGCTGCCAGAGTTGCAGCCGCACCTGCCCGGCTTCCACGCCTACCGGCTCTCCCTTGTACACGATCTTGCCCGAAAGCGTCGATTTAGGTTCGGTATAATTGTCCTTTTCGCAAGCCGAGATAAGCGCTACCATCGCGACAAGCGGCATAATATGAAATCTGATCTTCATGGTATCGTATCGTTTGAATGTGATGGTCTATTGGTTCGGGTTCCTGACGAGCTTGGGGTTGTTGCTGATAATGGCGTCGTCGATGTACGAATAGTAATTCCCCAACTGGAAGCGGTCGGCACCGGTTACGCGGCTGAGTTTAACCTGCTTGTAAATCCATTTACCATTGTTGGGTGAGCCCGGATCGTAAATTTTGTACGACCACAATCCCCACGGCTGCGTATTGCGCTTGGTAGCTTTGCCCAGATCTTTGGAAAGTTCCGCTGCCGTGATGGCATTGCCATCCAGGATCTGGTGCGCGATCCGCCATCTTTTCATATCAAACAAAAGATGCCCTTCGAATGCAAACTCTACGCGGCGCTCATGCACGAGACGGTCGAAATTGATTTCTGATGCTTTCAAAGGTGTCACCAATCCTGCACGGGCGCGTACCTGGTTCATATAACCTGCCGCTTCCGCCGCCTGGCCCAGTTCAAATGCGGCCTCGGCTGCATTCAAAAGCACTTCAGCAAAACGGTAGCGAACGAGCCACACTTCGCTGTTCACGCCGCGCTGGCCCGAACCTACGACGGGATCGAGGTATTTGCGGATGTAGAAGCCGGTTTGAGCGGTGAACTCAAATCCGTCGATAGGGCCATCAAAACCCACAACCTGCTCGGGTACTGTCTTGCCTGGAAGCGTTTTTTGCGCACCGCGGTCGTCGCCGCTGATAATCGTGCCGTTTGCCAGCTGGTAACCCGCCCAAATATCGACTTTGCGACCTTTGAAAGTAGTTCCCGGAAGCATTACCGTTCCAGCCAGGCGTGCGTCGCGGCCTGCGAAGATGTCGGTTTGCTCGTTATAGTAAATCGGCGTGCCGTTTGCATTGGCCGTCGGGATGGGCGCGAAGGTATTATCGAGTTTTTCAAATGCTTCCACGAAGTTGAGCGACGGGTTAATGCGGCCGCCTTCCTCTTCCTCGGCGCCGTAGCGCGGCTGGTTCCAGCCGGTGAAGTAATGTACCTTTCCGCTTTGCAGTTTGAAATCTTCTACAAAAATCACCTCCGGATTGTTAGCCTTATCATAGAAAATACTTGCGAAGTTCTCAGAGAGGTCCGGCTTTTTGGTATACAAAGCATAAGCTCCCGCATTTCCTGAAATGATCTCCTTTGCAGCCGCCAGCGCTTTGGTATAATAACCATTAGCCGCACTCGCCGGAATGCCTACTTCGCCGCCAGGCAATGTGACGCTGGGCGTATTTACACCATATTTCGCAATTGAGCCTGCGTAAATGGCTGCCCTAACCTCCATAGCCAGTGCCGCAGCCTTGGTAGCACGCGATTTCTCGCCTACGCTTGCCGGCAGTTTGTCCTTGATTTCTTCGGCTTCTTTGATTACAAAATCGTAAATCTCGGATTCCTTCGCACGCGGATGTTGCAGGTAGGAAGGATCGCCGCTGAAATCGTACACCATCGGTTCGAGGATCAACGGTACGCCGCCCATTCTTTTCACGAGTTCGAAGTAGTAGGAGGCTCTCAGAAAGCGCGCTTCGGCCAGGTAACGTTCACGAACGGCCGGTGCAAGTTTATCCGCTGCTGTACATTTCTGTATAAACAGGTTCATTTCACGGATGTAGCCATAATCCCACGCTGCCCATGCACCGAAGCCCCAGCCGCTATTCTGGAAGTTGTTATAGCGGCCCGCTTCCGACCAGAATGCCTCATTGAAGTCACTCACAGTAGTCCACCCCGGAACGTCATTAATCGTTTTGAAAGTTGAGAGATCCACGTACCGGTTGTACAAATCGCCCAGCACGGAAAGCACCTGACCTTCGTCGTTCCAGATCTGATCTTCGGAAAGTTGGCCGGTAGGCGGACGGTTCAGGAATTCGTCGTCGTTACAGCTCCAACCCAGCGTCAATACAGCAATCGATAGTATTTGAAATATCTTTTTCATGTTGAATTCCAATCGGTTTAAATAGATAGGTTGATGCCTACGTTCACGAACTTGTTCTGCGGATACTGCAATCCGTTGTCATTCTCGATCTCGGGGTCTACACCAAACTTCTTCAGGTTATCGATTGAGAAGAGGTTATACCCATTGATGTAGAACCGGGCACGTGACAGTTTCAGCTTTTCCAGCACCGATTTGGGCAGTGAGTAGCTGAGCTCGATGGTCCGGGCGCGGATGTATTTCACATTATGTACCCAGAAAGTCGAGTTTCTGTAATTACTGTGGCCGCCGTCGTTGTAGCGCAATGCCGGGTATTTACCGGGAATCCACTGACTGTTCACATCGAACGGATCGGCGCGGCGCCATCTGTCGAGGAAAATGCTGTTCAATGCACCCTCATTCTGGTACGGCCAGCGCTGTTCGTAATTCTGGTTCCACGAGTACATGCCGCCGCCCGAGAAGTCGGCCACGAACCCAATGCCTTTCCAGCTTACGGAGAAATTCAATCCGAAGTTGACGTTCGGCTGGCCGGTAGCATTGTAGCCGATGGGCCGCTGGTCGTATCCGTCGATCACATTATCGCCGTTGAGATCTTTGTAAATCAAGTCACCCGGCAGCAATGTGCGATTGCCTTGTCCGTCGATATTGACGGGGTATTCGGCAATCTCCTGCTGCGACTGGAACTGGCCGATCGATTCGAGCCCCCAGAAAATATTGGTGTAGCGCCCTTCGCCGGAAGCCCGGTAGCGATCCCACGAGTTGTTGAAAATAGGCTTGTAAGACGATACGAATTTGCTGCGTGCAAACGACACGTTTCCACCGATCGAGAAATTGATGTTGCCGGCCTTGCCATTGTAGGTAAGCGCCCCTTCCCATCCCTGCTGCGAATCGCTGTTCACGTTTTCGTCAGGTAATGCGTAACCCAGTTCGCTCGGCACCAAGATATCGTATTTGCGGCCCAGCAAGCCTGTGCGCAGCCGGTAGAAATAATCGACGCTACCGGTAATTTTCGTTCCCAGGAAAGAGAAATCGGCGCCGACATCGGTGATCTTACTTTTGAACCAAGAAATATTATTGATAATCTGACCTTTATCACGGCTTGTAACCACCGCATTGCCGCTCAGAATCACATTGCCTTTGTTGTAGTCGTATCCGGGCAGGTAGGCGTACGGGCTTAATGGTCTGTTAGGGTCATTGTTGAAAAGGATGTTGTCGTCCCCGAGAATACCATACGAGCCTCTGAATTTCAGGTCATCCAGAATGCTGCGCTCGCCGATCAGCTTTTTGAAGAACCCTTCTTCCGAAATTCTCCAGCCCACCGACGCCGAAGGGAAGTAACCCACGCGGCGGTCCGGCGCGAACTTCCAGGAAGCATCCCGGCGTGCCGAAACTTCGAGGTAATATTTGCCTGCGTAATCATAATTTACTCTACCGATATACCCTATACGCGCAAGCTCTGTGTCGCTGTCGTTGTAAGTATCCACCGTTGGGAAATAGATGAGCGGCAGCACGTTTGTTTTGGGAACTGCATGCACCCACTGGTCCTGCACCTGCTCGTCCTGCCATTCCGACACGAAGGTCGCACCGACGGTGTGTTTGCCAAATGTGTTGTTGTAGGCCAATTGTCCCTGGTACACATTACGCATTACTTTGCGGGTACCGCGCTCGCGCCAAGGGTTGGTGCTACCACCGGTGACGGTGTAGGTATCGTCGTTCGGATTGTACGTATATGCTTTGTAGGTGTACTCGTGGCCGTTCATCACGCGGTCGGCGATATAGTAGGAGTACATTCCGCGGGCCGTCAGCCCTTTTACGCCCGGAATCTGGTATTCTGCCGAGAAATTGGTTTGCAATACACGCCAGTATTCGGTCCAATAGCCGCCTAGCTTTTTGTTGTTATAAGCCCAGTTGGTCTCATTATGCTTGATATCGTTCAGATACTCGGGGTTATCGTTTGCGTACGGGCGCTCGAACGGGCGGTTACGCAGGATCGCGAAACGTGGGAGCCAGTAATCGTCACCGCCGGGGATACCAGGCTGGTCGCGTTTCTCGATGCGGCCGTTGATCTGCACACCAAGTTTCAGGCGGTCGGTGATTTTGGCATCGACGTTACTTTGAATATTGGTACGGTCAAATGTAAACTCACGTCCGAGTACCGAGTTCTGGTGCAGGCGCGTCGCGGAAATGTAATAGTTGATTTTATCCGAACCGCCGGTCATGTTCAGGTTCACCGAGT
>CAMLNK010000396.1 GCA_946481035.1 uncultured Dyadobacter sp.
GCCCAGAACGAACTTTCATTGGTGTACACCACCGAAAAGGGCTTGCCCGCCAATTTTGACTGGCAACTGACCTACGCGGATATGGTAAACCAATTGGCCAGCGCCCCTTCACGCTCGTTCAACTTCGACAGCGGTACGATGAACAAAAATGTAAGCAGCTCCTGGGCAGGCAGCTCGAAATCGGGCTTCTTTGGTTTGTGGGGCGGCAGCAGCTCCACTTCATCGCTCAGCGAGCAATTTGCTTCCAGCAATATCACGGTAAGCGCGAGTTTCGAACACATCCTCGTGCTGGCCAATACGCCGGGCGCATGGTATTATTCTTCGGCTATGGGCCTGGCATTTGCCAACCAAACCGGTAGCCCATGGAGTGATCAATCGTCCATCAACTGGAACAATACTTTCGGGCCAAACGGTAACATGCAATATTTCGCCGCAAACGTGATCGTGGCGTCGGGTATGTCCATTACCGTTACGTCCGATGCCAAGTATTCGTCGGTTGATCAGCAGACGATCACTTCCAGCGGTTCGTCGGGTTTCTGGCCGTTCTACTCGGGCGATAGCGGCAGCTCGTCTACCAACCGTGTTGAATTCAACCAGTCAGGAAGTATGACCATCACGACCAGCAGCATTCCGGGCGTACCCGTTGTGCTGGGCGTGAACGTATTGTCGGCGGGTGAATTTGTGGGCCACTCCGCGGACCTCGGCGTTTCACTTTTCGAATCCGCCAGGGCATTCGTTCCGAACAGCCTCGCTACTGCCTAGTGTTTTCTCCGGAAGGCCGGGTCTTACCGGCCTTCTTCCTTTGCTTTTACCCGTGTGCGCGGAATCCATCTTTCAGGAAACAAAATGATCACTACCTACGATACACCTGCCGAAGCGATGACCGCCGTTACCGACGGGTGGTACAACCGGCTGGCGGCCAGCCTGAACCTCTCGGTCCGGCATTTCCAGTTGCTGCAACCTCCGGCGGTACCGGTCAACGACCAGGGCCTTTGGGATTGCCTCAACGTCATTCCGCCGGTGACGCTCAAATACAATCGCTGGGTTTATCAGCAGCCATCGTTTTTCAGCCAGTATGCGGCGGTGGTGAACGGGCTGTCGTTCCCTGAAAGCACTTTTGTGAAGGATGTTGGTGCAGAGACTTATGTGCAATGGCAGGCTTACTTGAAAACCATCACGCCGCCTCCACCCCCCAACACTTTGCCGAGCGTATGGTTTCAATGGGCGCTGGTGAATGCGCCTGAGGTAGCCAACATCGGGCGGTCCGACCTTTCCACACAATTGCTGATTGAGAGTGCGCAGGTTGTTTTAGAACCTTACGAGGGGCCCAATGCCTTACCTGCCGACTTTTCGCCTTCTGTGTCGGACTTAAAAAACACCTTGCGGGCTTGTTCCGGGACCAGTTTTTCCTTCGACTCAACGAACGACAACCCGGATGTCTCCAATTCGTGGGTGCCAGGCGATGATCCCAATCTTTTCGGGGTATGGACCGGCAGCTCGGCCGCATTTCACGTGAGCAGGAAATTTGCATTGAGTAAAATCACCGTTTCCGTTCAGTTCGATCACTTTGCGACGGTCACCGTTACGCCGGGCCCGTGGTACAATTCTGCATTGCTGCACCAGGCCTGGGCATCGCAAGACACCCCGCCGTGGATTGACAGTGCCGACTGGCAGACCTATTTCGGTGATACCGGCAGCTTTACCCACGCCGCAGGCTCCCTCGTTGCTGCCGATGGTATTACCCTTACCCTCACTTCCGACGCCGATTTCACGGCAAGTGAGCAAGCTGTCATCAAAGGACTGGCAGCAATGGGCGACTGGCCCGTTTACTGCCCCATATCGTCGGCAGTACTTTCCAATAGCGTTACGATAAGCCCCGGATCGTTGACAATAACCTTTAAATCCGCGCCGGGGAATCCGGTTGTATTGGGTCTCAATGTTCTTGATATCCGGAGCTATGTCGGGGCGGGCTAAGAAACGGGCCGGTTTACAACAATATCAGAGTCTGCACACCTCCTGGTTGCAGGCTTTTTTTGTTTATAATTATCTACTTCATTATAGTAGTAATTCTACTTTGTAGGGCTTAGTCTACGACAACTATTTCTATTGTCGACAGGTTGAAATAATCCTGAGGTTGTAGGTTTGTTCTGTCTCAAACACAACCAAAGTTCCACAAACAAATTACTACATGAAAGCAATTCGACTCTTTTCTGCCTTGGCGATTGCCATGACCATGGCAACAGGCGCTGCCACTTTCGGTCAGGTAAAGATTGGCTCTAATCCTACGACGATCGATCCGAACAACAACCTCGAAGTTGAGAGTGCCGATCCTGCCAAAAAAATCAGCATTCACAAAACGACGGGCAAGCTGACCATCGCCGACGGTTCGCAGGGCGACAAAAAGGTATTGACGTCCGACGCGAACGGCGTAGCGACCTGGCAAAGCCAGTCGGAACTTGCCATTCCGGTGACTGCATTCAGCGGGGCCATTACCGGCCTGGCGACCATTCCTACCTTCACCACCCATGATGAGCCCAGCCAGCGGCTCCCGCTGGTACCTACGCTCGGAGCGGCGAGCTGGGATGCGGGCAACAAGCGGTTTACCGTTCCGGTAGACGGTACTTACTCTGTGCAGGTCGGTTTGTCGTGTATCAGTACTACCGGAGCCGGCGTAACACTGTGGACCAGGATTTGGGTAGTGTCTGAAAATGGCGGTCCGATCTTCAAGGGAACCAGTCCGATGGGTCTTACCGCCGGTGACTGGCAGTCTGTCGTTTACACGGGAAAATTAGCTGCCGGCGACGGCATCTCGCTGGAAGGCTACACTATGCAGACGGACGGTAATCCGCCTGTCAACCCGATCTGGACCGGTACCTGCGGCCGGGCTTATATGACCGTTACGAAGATCGACTAGTGCCCGCTTAGCCTCAAAACTCACACAACTATTCTCAACGATTGCATATCAAAACATAGGAGTTTCTGATGAAAACAAGACAATTACTATCCGCCATTTCTTTTGCTGCTGTTGCTGCATTGTCAACAACCGCCATGGCCCAGGTGAAAATTGGCTCGAATCCCACCACGATTACCCCCGGTGCAAACCTGGACGTAGAAGGCCAGAACAGTACGCACACCGTCGTGCTGCAATCCGGTCACGTCGGTATCAACCATGCGAACCCGCCTACCACATTGCACGTGCAGGCGGTCTCTAACCTGGATCTTCCTTCGGCAGCCAATGTGGTGGCCCGTTTCGATCCCATGGGCGGCTCGCATATCGATTCGGCAGCTTCCATCGCCATCAATGCAGGACGCGCCGCAGTAGGGTTTGAGGTCGATGCCGAGCAGAGCAAGTATGCCTTTTTGCGGTCGAATTCGGCGACCGATCTTCGTTTGCAGGTAATAGATGAGGGGCTGGTTCTTCAGGAGAATGCGTTCTTCATGCAAAGTTCGGGTAGTCGCACGGGCTATATTGGTCTTAATACAGAGGCGCCGCAATCACGTTTGGATGTCCGCGGCGACATTAAGGTCATAGCAAATCCCGGAGCGCAAACCGGCAACATCTGGAACGGTACGTCCAACGTCAATGGTTTTGAAGTGCGCAGTACACCCGCCGGAGACGTGTGGGTAGGTATCCAGCGTTCGGGATCGGTTTCTCCATTGCATGTTTCGAAGCCGGCGGGCACTACCACCGGAGAGATGATCAATTTCGCTGTCGGCGGCGTTGGCATGGGAAATATCACACACTCCGCTGCCGGCATCCAATACAACACAACTTCTGATGCACGTCTGAAAGAAAACATTCGCGCTACGAAATTTGGTCTGGAAGCCCTGAAAGCTGTAAAAGTGTACGATTACAACTTCAAAGCGGATTCTCAAAAGACGCTATCGACCGGGGTGCTCGCTCAGGAATTGTACAAAATATACCCGCAGGCCGTCCGGGTAGGCGGTGCCGATGCCAAAACCGCCCCGTGGGTTGTGGATTATAGCAAGCTTATTCCTGTGCTGGTCAAATCGGTGCAGGAGCTTAGCCAGGAAATAGAGTTGCTGAAAAGCGAAAAGGCTCAGCTAAGCGCGGAATTAAAGCGTAAGGAAGCTTCCCATGCGGAATTCAACGATCGCCTCACCCGAATGGAACAGATACTTCGCGGCGAAGAAAATGCGAAATCGGTGAGCCGTTAAGCACTCGGACCGCCTTCAAGTTTTCTTAGGAATTCACTTTATAAGAGATATACAACATCATGAAAGCGCAAAATCTACTATTCAGAATTTCAACAAGAAAGATAAATGCCACACTATTTGCGGTCGCATTGCTCTTCGGTTCTTCTGCCGCGTTTGCACAGGTGAAGATCGGGACCAACCCGACGACCATCGAGCCTAATTCTAACCTGGAAGTGGAGGCCTCGACGCCCGGCCGTAAGACGAAGATAGACAAAACGACCGGGCAGGTGACCATCACGGACGGCACACAAGGAGCGGGAAAAGTATTTACCTCCGATGCTAACGGGGGCGGAAGCTGGCAAACGAGCGGGGCAGGATGTGCCAGCTTTGATGCGAGAGGGGATAATACCACCACACCGGTAGTTAATAGCGGAGAATTTGTACCTACTAAGCTGATTGCGAATAATATTACTTATTCGCCCTCTGGTGCTTACAATGCCGTAACCGGCGAGTACACTATCCCTGCGGACGGTTTCTACCTCTTTCACGGGTCGGTGGGTACATATGATGTTCCTACCGGACATACCGGTTCCAGAAATACCACCATACAATTGGTTGCCGCTTCCAAAGGTCTTTTAAGTTATACTGTCACGGCCGAATTGGACTATGGAGTAGGGGCCTGGCAGGAAGTAACATCTGCTAATTTCCTTACAGCGGGAGATAAGGTCACGTTTCAAATCAATTCTGATCATGTCAGCGGGGTCAAGCCTGATTCGGTAACTACTGCCTCGATTTTTTTCTCCGGCACTCGCATCGACTGTAACAAAAACTAGCATTGATCCGGTAAAGATTATTTCAATTTCCAATGTAACGCAAAGGTTGATTAGGAGCTCCTAATGCCATTAAACAGACTTTACAATGAAACTAAACTATACCAGTTCATCCCGCAAAGGAT
>CAMLNK010000397.1 GCA_946481035.1 uncultured Dyadobacter sp.
ATATTCATTTTAGCGGGCATAGTCGTTTGCGCTATTCGCCTCTGGATTCGAGCAGCGCTTCACTTTTGAGATACAAATTTTTCAGACCTTCCAATGCCTCTTCCGTTGGTTTCGCCCAAAGCCCCCGTTGCGCCGCTTCCAGCAAGCGTTCCGCGATGGCGTGAAGTGCCCAGGGGCTGTTTTCTTCGAAAAACTGCTGCATAGCGGCATCCAGCGCATAAGTTTCAGCCACTTTTTCGTACATCCAGTCGTCGACCACATTGGCCGTGGCGTCGTAGCCAAAAAGGTAATCGACCGTTGCGGTAAGTTCCAGGCCGCCTTTGTAACCGTGCTTTTTAATACTTTCGATCCATTTCGGATTCACCACTCGGGAGCGGAAAACGCGTAAAGTTTCTTCCTTCAAATCCCGCACAACCGGCCGCGCAGGGTCCTGCGAATCACCGAAATAATGCTTGGGCTGCTGACCAGTGAGGTTACGGATCGTGGCGATCATCCCGCCGTGAAATTGCAGGTAATCGTCGCTATCGAACAGATCATGCTCACGGTTATCCTGGTTGTGCAACGCCACTTCCACGCTGGCAAGGCGCTGCGTAAACTCCTTGCGGGCATCCACACCCTGCGCATTGCGCGAATACGCATAGCCGCCCCAGTTGATATATGCCTGCGCGAAATCGCCGTCGGTCTGCCAGTTTTTTTCATTAATCAAAGGCAGAATACCGGCCCCGTAACTTCCCGGCGCAGCACCGAAAATACGGTAAGCAGCCCGTTCCTCGGCCTGTTCAATGGACAGTGCGTCGTCTTTTTGCAGTTCAGCGAGCTCTTTTAAATAGTGTTTTTTCACAAAATTTTCGTCCAAAGTTTCGTCCGCCGCAATCACCATCTGTACGGCCTCGTCCATCAGTTCGATCAGATGCGGAAATGCGTCCCTGAAAAACCCGCTGATGCGCGTCGTCACATCGATACGCGGCCGACCAAGCTCCGTCAACGGAATGATTTCCAGACCATTGATCCGACGGCTTTCCGCCTGCCATACCGGTCTCACGCCCAGCAATGCCAATACTTCGGCCACATCGTCGCCGTGGGTGCGCATGGCGCTCGTGCCCCAGATACTGATCCCGACGCTTTCGGGATACCTACCGGCTTCCTTCCAATGGCGGTCGAGCACCTCTTTGGCCAATTGCTGCCCCACTTCCCAGGCCGCTTTGGAAGGCAGCACCCGCGGATCGACGGCGTAAAAATTCCTTCCCGTAGGCAGGATATGCGCCATCCCACGCGTAGGCGCGCCGCTCGGGCCCGCAGGGACGTACCCACCCGAGAGCCCGTGCAGGAGATTGGCGATTTCCTCGTCGGTTCGGGCGAGGTTAGGAACGAGTTGGTCGGATACAAAAGTCAATATCTTTCGCAGACTTGCCAGCTCGGGCAGGTCCGGATTCCGGTCAATCGACTCAAATATGACCCGGTCAATCGCCTCTTTATCGAATCTGTAATGCTCGAACAGCCTGACTACGTGCGCGGCCATTTCATCGAGCACTTCCATCGCATCGGCAGCCGTTACAACCGGCCGCCCGGCCCAGGCCGATAAGTTTTGTGCCGGCTCGGGCAGCTTTTGTCCTTTTTGTTGATGAAGTGTTTCAATATTCAACCCATATAAATGCGCCAAAACAGCCTGCATTCCCGGAACAGGCCCATTCGGGAGCCGGGTGAGTGATTGCAGCATGTCTATCAAGGCATCGCCCTCCGGCATTTCGCCCAACGTATGCAAGCCGTTGCGGATTTGCGCAGCGCCTAGCTCACATAAATAACCGTCGATATCTTCGATCAAATGCGCAATATCCTTTCCGTCCATTTCGGCCAGGCTCACAGGAACACCTTCGGGCGTCATATCATCATCCCAGTCATGCTTATGGTCGCCATGGTCACGGCTTAGCATGGCCGAAAGGTCGGCGTCCAGGTTAGTTTGCTTGATCAAATCCCAAATTTGCCGTTGCAGCAGCGGTAATTTGGAAGGATCGAGGCTTTCGACCTGATAATACTCATCTACCAGCTGGGTGAGCTGCGCCAGCTCGCCGTAAGTATCAGCCGAAGTCATGGGAGGCGTCAAATGGTCGACGACCACGGCATGCGCCCGGCGTTTTGCCTGCGAACCTTCGCCGGGATCGTTGATGATGAATGGGTAGAACAACGGCAAATCGGCCAGAAATGCATCGGGAAAGCAGTTTTCTGATAGTCCAATCCCTTTCCCGGGCAGCCATTCCAACGTTCCATGCTTGCCCACGTGCACGATCGCATCGGCTCCCCAGCTATCACGCAGCCAGCGGTACAATGCGTAATAATGATGCGTAGGCGGCAAATCGGGCTGGTGATAGATCGCATCCGGGTCCATTCCATAGCCCCGCGGCGGCTGCAGTGCCACAAATGCATTTCCGAGATCAAGTCCGGCCAATGCGATATGCCCGTCATGCACGTAGGTTTTCCCCGGTGCCGGCCCCCATTGTTTCAGCATTTTTTGCCGTGCAGCTTCGGGCAGTTCGTCAAACCAGCGCGCATATTGCACGGCCGGAACCCGCGCCGCGGCCAGTGCAAGCTGCCCGGGCGTCAGAAAATCCTCGTCGTACGCACAAAGGTCAATCAATGCATGGATCAGCTCGGTACCCGTTGCCGGGAGGTCGTCGATCCGGTAACCTTCGGCTTGCATTGCCTGCAAAATATTCATCAGCGAAGCCGGTGCATCCAGCCCCACGGCGTTCCCGATCTGCGAAGCTTTTGTGTTCGAATTGGTAAAAATGAATGCGATCTTTTTATCGGCATTCTTCAAATACTTTAAACGTGCAAACCGGATGGCTAAACCAGCGACACGATCGATCCGATTATCCAGCGGCTCATAGCCACGCGAATCTTTCCCTTTTTCCTTAAAAGAAACAGGCACCGTGATAATGCGCCCGTCGAACTCGGGAATAGCCACATTCATGGCCGTATCCAGGGGATTGAGCCCGCGCGACGACGATTCCCACGGCCCATGGCCCATCCCGCTTGTGATGGCCTGCAAAACAGGCACATTCAAATCCAGCAATGCCCGGGAGGGATCACTCCCCTGCCCTGCCGGCTGAATATCGGTCATCGCAAATGAAATCGTATTCACCAGCACATCGATCCCCATTCCCGCATCCGTATCGAAATATTCAAATGCAAGCGGCTTGCCGGTATCTGCATTCACGGATTTGAATGAAGCGGTGAAAACAGGCAACACATTCGCGCCACGCTCTTCCAGCGCGCTGATCATCGCGTCCACGAAGTTGGTATTCCCGCTCAGCCAATGCGCCCGGTAAAAGGTAATGCCCACCGTTGGCCGCGTCGGGTCGCGGTATTTCAGCCAGTCGGATTGGTCTGCAAATTCGGGCAGATCGGGATGGTAAATGCCGTGTTCCGGTAAATGCGCAGGGGCATCGGCGCCGAAGCCGGTCATGAGGAGGTGATCCGAAAGATAACTCAGGAGGGCGATCAGATTGCTGTAACCACCCGCTTGCATGTAAGCCAGCGTTTCGTGCAAAATGGCGGGAGAAACTGTCGATACCGCAGCGAACTCCGGGTTCAACTCGCCCGTACCACTTACCACGATCAGATGCTGCCCCCGCTGCCCGGCCAGCTTTACGAGCTCATTGAAACCGGGAATGCTGCTCAGTCTGCCGTGAATGCGTATAACTATGATTTTCGCCTCCGCGATTTCCCTTTGCAAAAGCTGCTGCATTTGCTCCTCGCTTTTGATCGCCATCAGGCTGATACCCGTCGTTTTCGGAAAATCTTCGGGCAGGAGCTGCATCGCCCGGTCGAGTGTGAGCAGGTCCGTGTCCGCATGCGTGAGAAACACGATCCCGTCGGTCGGAATGGCTGTTTGCCCCAGCTCTGTCGAGGCTTCGGAACCTTTCCAGGTATAAAATTGAAATACATATTCGGTCAGGTCCGAGGGCGGCACCAGGTACCGGTCGGCCTTAACCATACTTTCGATATAGTCAAAAATCGCGATGATCTGCCAATCGTAATTGATGGAATGAAACCACACCGAATGCCCGTCGAAGAGCAGCGTCACCACGTTTGCCAGTGTACACGGGCCCAGGCAGCCGCCTTTGGTCATATGCACCACATTCCGGAGCTTCCGCCGCAGCCATTCATTTTTATACAATTCCACGGGAATAGGCGCATAACCGCGATCGACCCGCCCGCAACAGCAGGCATTATAGCAATACGAAAGATGCCCGCGCCGCTGCACGAGGTTAATGGACTTGCCGTCGGAACGGGTAATGCGCTGGCGTTTCATGGTTGGCTGTCGGCTGTCGGCTGTCGGCCGTCGGCTTCTTTTGAGGTTTTGTTGATGAGGTGTTGAATGAATTCAGGCTTGTCGGCCCAGTAGAAATGGGTATAGCTGGCAAAGGTATTTTTCATTATAAAAAGCTGTGTATCAACCGGTACACCTCGCGCATTGGTCATTTGTGCAAGCGGCACTTGCACAAATGGCTCCTTCAATCCGGAATAATGAAATTCGTGGCCTCTGATTTCCAGTTCGTCCCAATGCATTACCCGGTAGCCCAGCGTCATTTTCGAACGCTGCATCGTCGTTGCCAGATCGAGCACGCCGGCCATTCCAAATGCATTGCCGTTGCTGTCGACGAGCTCCTTACCCAGGTACATCAGCCCGCCGCATTCGGCATAGGCGAGTCCGCCGTTCGCACAATAGCTCCGAATACTTTCCAGCATCAGCTGGTTATCAGACAATTGCTTCGCAAACAGCTCAGGGTAACCTCCCGGCAGATAAAGCAGGTCCGTATCGGGCAAAGTCTTGTCATGCAAAGGACTGAACCACTTCACCTCACCGAATGCACGCAGGCATTCGATATTCTGGTGATACAAAAAGGAAAATGCCTCGTCCCGCGCCACGGTTATGCGCAGGTTTTGAGTGCTGTTTTGAGGTTGATTGAATAGATTTTTCAGACTTAAAATATCGCTGTTTACAGCAGGATAAGTAACGGCAGTAATTTCCAGCAGACGGTCGAGATTTACTGTTTGAGGGATAACTTCTGCCAGCCTTTGGATAATCTGCTCGTAATCCGTTT
>CAMLNK010000398.1 GCA_946481035.1 uncultured Dyadobacter sp.
GCTGTGCGACGGTCACGGGCAGCCGCATCCGGTTTATGTTTAAAGGCAAAAAGGGCATCCAACAGGACATTAGCCTGCGCGACAAGCAGCTGGCGCGCCTTGTAAAACAATGCAAGGAAATGCCGGGGAAAAGGCTTTTTCAATACATCACCGAAACCGGCGGAAAATGCGCGCTGAATGCACAGCAGGTGAACGACTATATTCGCCGCTACACCGGCGCCAATTTTTCGGCGAAGGATTTCAGGACCTGGATGGGGACTGTCACGGCATTCGAATACCTCAGCCACCAGGAAAAACCCACATCTCAGCGACAACTCACGCGCATTATGAACACCTGCCTGGATACCGTAGCCGCGCATTTGGGCAATACGCGCGCTGTTTGCAAAAAATACTACGTACATCCGGCCGTTTTCAGGGCTTACGAAAACAACCGCATTCAGCGATTTTTGAACAAATCGGTGGAAGAAACGGCCTATTTCACCGAAACAGAGCAGCACGTAAAAGCATTATTGGCCCGTCCGGAGTAAAAGCGGTGCAACCGTTTGTGTGCAAAACTTGTCTCAACCAATGACCTTAAAAACACAAACACATAACGCGTATAAGAAAAATGGGTGAGACCGAAAGGCTCACCCATTGCTATATTGATATGTATCAGCAGCTTATCGCAGGTCCACCACTTCCACGCCCGGATATTGCTTGGCATTGAAAGCGAAGAAATTATCGGCCACGTTCACATCGGCAACAAACTGATCTACTTTATAAGTTACTTCCTGTCCGTTCTTTTGGAAAATTTTCCAGCTGCTGATCGATTTATCAGCCTTATTCACTTCGATCTGTACTTTATTAACCTGGCTGTTTTTGTTCGTTGATGTCAATTCCACCACTTCTACCGCCTTCCCGGCTTCTTGTTTCTCTTTTACAAAAGCGGATTTAAAACCTTTTTTATAGGCGGTATAAATTTTCGTCGGGTCGAGGTCGCCGCCGGAAGCGGGGTCGAAATCCTGCAAATTCACCTCATTGGTTTCCTTGATGTAAGTAGCCATCAATTTACCGTCATTAAAGATCTCCTGACCTGCCATTTTCAACCGAAACTTCGTTCCCTTCACGGTCGCTTCTCCTTTCAGCGGCTTTTCCCCTTTGGTAATGTAGGTAAAAAGTGCTTTAAAAGATTTGATCTTCTGGTACTTGCTGCTCATGGCGTTCAGTATCTCCGATGATTTTTTGTCGCCCTGCGCTTGGGAAGCAATGGGGTTCAAAAGGAAAATCGTCAACACCGCCAGCAAACAAGCACTCTTCTTCAAATTTCTCATATTCAATTATTTAATACTTACTAAGTTTATAAAAACGGGGTTTTTAAGTGAAATATTTCAATTTAGACTTTACAAAACTGCAATGGTTTAATGGCGCCTTACTTAACTAACGCCCATTACCCGAAGGTGTTCTTCGAGCATATTCAAATCGTGGAACATGACATCGCGCGCTTTACTGCCCGTGAACGGCCCCACCACGCCTAATACTTCCAGCTGATCCATAATGCGGCCTGCGCGGTTGTAACCAAGCTTCATTTTACGCTGAATGAGCGATGTACTGCCTTGCTGGTGCGTCACGATCAGTCGCGCGGCGTCTGGTAGCAGGCTGTCGAAATCGTCCGGGTTAAGGTCCGCCTTACCTTCGGCTGCATCTTCACCCTCATATTCAGGCAATGCGTAGGCTTCATCGTAACCTCGCTGCCCGCCGATGTACTCGCAAATATCCTCAATCTCGCGGGTGTCGATGAACGGACATTGCAAACGGATCACTTCCGAGTTGATCGCCAGCAGCATATCCCCTTGCCCTACGAGCTGTTCGGCACCACCCATATCCAGAATCGTCCGGGAGTCGATGCTCGACGTTACCCTGAACGACAGACGTGCCGGGAAGTTGGCCTTGATCAAACCCGTAATAACTTTTACCGAAGGCCGCTGCGTAGCCACCACCAGGTGAATACCCACCGCACGCGCCAACTGCGCCAGACGAGCGATCGGCGTTTCGACCTCCTTACCTGCGGTCATCATCAAATCGGCCAACTCGTCTATGACCAACACGATATAAGGCAGGAAGCGATGTCCTTTTTCGGGGTTCAGCCTCCTTGCCGCGAACTTCGCATTGTATTCCTTCAAATTCCGTACCGCGGCCTCTTTCAGCAGGTCATAGCGGGAATCCATTTCGATACACAGGGAATTCAGTGTAAAAATTACCTTTTTGGTATCAGTAATGATTGCTTCTTCCGCATTAGGCAGCTTGGCGAGGAAGTGCCTTTCCAGCTTGTTGAAAAGGGTCAATTCCACTTTCTTCGGGTCTACCAACACGAATTTCAGCTCTGCCGGGTGCTTTTTATAAATCAGTGAGGCCAGAATCACGTTCAAGCCCACCGACTTTCCCTGCCCGGTTGCACCGGCCATGAGCAAGTGGGGCATTTTCGCCAGGTCGGCAATGTGGATATCGTTTGAAATGGTTTTACCCAAAACAATCGGCAAATCGTAAGTCGACTTCTGGAAGCGGTCATTGGCCAGTACCGATCGCGCAAAAACCGTCTCCCGGTTCTTGTTGGGCACCTCGATACCGATCGTACCCCGGCCCGGCATGGGTGCAATAATACGGATACCCAGCGCCGCAAGGCTCAATGCGATATCGCCTTCGAGGTTTTTGATCTTCGAAATCCGCACACCGGCTTCCGGGATAATCTCGTAAAGTGTCACCGTCGGCCCGATCGTCGCCTTGATTTTGGATATATTGATACCATAGCTGCCGAGCGTGTCGACAATCTTGGTTTTATTACTTTCCAGCTCTTCCTGGCTTACCTTTTCATGCTGATTTTCAACTACCTCATTCAGCAGGTCGATATGTGGAAAATGGTAGGACGGCAAATCCAGCATCGGGTCATATTGCCCGAATTCGCGCAATATCGACGCATTTACATCCTCGTCTTCAAATTCTTCCGCGGTTTCATTCGCTTGTGTGGTATCCTCTACTTCCAGTTCCAGCAGCGGCTCAGATGGCACCGCCGACACTTCCATCGGCATTACCGGCAGCTCTATGCTCGTCGATGCCGCTACGGCCGGAACCGGAGGCACCACCGGCAATACTACGGCGGGATGCGGGTGCGGGGCCTCTTGCTCAGTGTCCGGATCAGAATCCGGCTGTTCTTCCGGTGCCAATACCTCATCGTCGTAAGTATCGTGCACTACCGATACAAATGTGCTTTCCGGAGCGGCCACTTCGCCGGGTTCTTCGGGAACAAGCGTCTCATCCTGGGCTTCATCAGCCGCTATTTCCGGTTTCGCATGCTTCGCCTGCCACGATTCATACCTGTCTCGCACATCATAAAAGAACACCGCAAAAACGAACAATGCGAAAAGGATGGGCAATACACTTCCCCATTTCAGCCAATCGAAAAGCGAAACGTTCACCAGATAACCAAAACCGCCCGAAAGGAAGCTTAGGGTATTCTCGGTGTTGCTCATGAGTATGATGTACCCCATTAGCACGCTTACCCACAGCGTAAAAAAGATTACCTCTTTGGTTGCCCTGCTCAATGGCAATATTTCCCTGCCGAACGCCATTTTCCAGCCTGCCACAAACGGCACGAGCGGCAACAGTAATGCCCCGAGCCCAAACCAGCGATAGACAAAAATGTGCGAAACCACCGCCCCGAGCACGCCCAGGAAGTTGCGGGTTTGTCGGCCTGCGTCGCGGATCGACTGATGCCCCAGGCCATCCAGCACGCTCTGATCCGACAGGCCGGTAATAATGTAGGAGAAAAAGGATGTTTCCAGGATTAATCCCAGTATGATAAAGAATGTGCCCCAGGCCAACGTATTCTTCGGGCTGGTGAAAATGTGTTCCCAATCGAGGGATACACGAAAGCGGGGAGCCGTAGCCTCCTCCGGTTTCTGGCGCTGTGTGTTACCTCTTGGCTTGTTGACTGACATTTATTTCAATTCCGGGAATGCGTGAAGTGCTGTTTTCTGATTTTTACTTCCTGACCAATGCCTTGCAGATCCTGCTGACCACACCGGGCCCTTCGTAAATAAAGCCGGTATATAGCTGAATCAGGCCGGCACCTGCGTTTATTTTCTCCAAAGCATTTTCGGGAGTAGCGATGCCGCCGACTCCGATAACGGGAAATGCATGATTGGATTGTTCGCAAAGGTAACGAATTACTTCCGTCGAGCGATGTGTCAGCGGCGCACCACTCAATCCGCCCGCCCCTATTTGCGCCACTTCCGCCTGATCGGTTACAAGCCCCTCGCGACTGATCGTCGTATTGGTTGCGATCACGCCCGCGATGCCGGTTTCCTTTACAATATCAATAATATCATCCAGCTGGCTGGTAGTGAGATCGGGCGCTATTTTCAGGAAAATCGGTTTTGGACTAACTTTCTCCTTGTTTTTGGTTTGAAGCTCTTTCAGGATTTCGGTCAAAGGGCCTTTTTCCTGCAAATCGCGCAAACCGGGCGTATTGGGTGAGCTTACATTCACTACAAAATAATCTACCACGTCGAACAGTTCGCGGAAGCAGATCAGGTAATCGCTCAATGCCTGCTCGTTAGGGGTGTCTTTATTTTTACCGATATTCCCTCCTACCAGGATTTTCGATTTCCGCTTCGCCAGTTTCGCTGCGGCGACCTGCACGCCCTTATTATTGAAACCCATCCGGTTGATCAGCGCCTTATCCTTTTTGAGGCGGAACAAGCGTGGCTTGTCGTTCCCCGGCTGCGGGCGCGGCGTGACTGTCCCGATCTCGATATATCCGAAACCCAATGCTTCCAGCTGATCTACCATCTCGGCATTCTTATCGAACCCCGCGGCAAGTCCTACCGGGTTACGAAACCGCAAACCGGCTACTTCCTGCACGAGGTCAGGATGCTCGTACGTGTACATCGCGCGCATGATTTGCGGCACCAGGGGAATTTTGAAAGCGAAATGCAGCACCTCGCACACAAAATGGTGAATGCGCTCAGCGTCAAACAGGAAAAGTATAGGGGAGATCAGAATCTTATACATCCTGCAAAAATAGAATGTTTCGCAGGAAGGCGCGGGGAGGTGGGGGAATTTTATTTT
>CAMLNK010000399.1 GCA_946481035.1 uncultured Dyadobacter sp.
GGAACGGCCACCTTCATGATCCTGGGGAATGTGTGTACCAGAAGTTGCAGTTTTTGCGCGGTAGCAACCGGCCGGCCCAATGAATATGATACCGACGAGCCCCGGCGCGTAGCGGAGGCCATCAAGCTGATGCAGGTGAAACATGCGGTGATCACATCCGTGAACCGCGACGAGCTGAAAGACAAAGGCGCGGAAATCTGGTATCAAACCGTTCGCCAGGTAAAGGAAAATACGCCTGAAACCACCATCGAAACACTCATTCCCGACGTGAAAAGCAACTGGGACGCGCTGATCCACATGATCGAAGCAGGCCAGGAAGTGGTTTCCCACAATATGGAAACGGTGGAACGTTTATACCGTGCGGTACGTCCGCAGGCCAAATACACCCGCAGCCTGGAACAGATCAAGCGCACGAAGGAATTCGGCCAGCGCACCAAATCGGGCATTATGCTGGGCCTCGGCGAAACGCAGGACGAAGTTTACAAAGCGATGGACGACCTCGCAGAAAACGGCCTCGACATTCTCACTTTGGGACAATACCTGCAACCCACCAAAATGCACCACGAGGTGATCGAATGGATTACGCCCGAAATGTTTGACAACTACCGCGAAGAAGGCCTGAAACGCGGATTAAAATACGTTGAATCGGGACCACTTGTTCGTTCCAGCTACCATGCGGAGCGGCATGTGAATGTACCGATCTGACGATCATAAATGCATCTAAACCAAACAGCGAAGCCGGCCTATTCAACTATGCCGGCTTTATTATTGCCCTCAAAAATTTTAATTGCCACCGTTCGCGAAGTAGTGTTTGATTCAGCGGTTAAAATATGTAGGTTTATGGCTTACACTACACCACTCAAAATCAATGGCTTCCCTAACAAAAGCATTAAAACAGTCCGTAAAGGATCTGACCCGGCATGTAAACTTCACCGGATCGGTCACATGCAACGACAAACGCTTTAAAATTCCGGTTATCAACAACATTGGATTCTCCAATTTTGAGATCGGGGATGTGGGCTGGTTTTTGCAACTGATCAAGTCCATACCCATGTCGGCAGAAAGCAGTTTTATCGATGTGGGCGTAAATGTGGGGCAATCGCTGCTCGCATTCCGGAGTTGTCGGGATAATCCGTACTATGGGTTCGAGCCCAGCCCGCATTGTACCTTCTATCTCAACAAGCTTATCAAATTGAACAACATGCGGGACGTCCACCTGCTGCCGGTAGGACTATCCTCCACCGCAGAAGTTCTCAAATTCTATTGCAAAACCGGAGCGGATTCCTCTGCCACGATGATGGGCGATCTCAGGCCCGGCCATTACAGGGAGGAAGACGTTAGCTACGTGCCCGTGTTTCCATTCGACGACCTCAGCCTGAACAACATCAAAGACATTGCATTCATCAAAATAGACGTAGAAGGTGCTGAGCTGGAAGTGCTGACCGGCCTGAAAAAAACGCTCGCAAAACACAACCCGGTAATCACCTGCGAAGTACTGGATTGCCACAGGGCCGAAACAAACCTGCACGCATTGCAGGACCGCGCCAACAAACTGGTACAACTAGTTAAAAGCCTGAACTACACCATTTACAGGATCCGGCCGGAAAAGGGATTGAATTTTGATAAAATTGAGGAAATTATTCTTAAACAATACGATTCACAAAGTCAATATCTAAATGATTACTTATTTTTGCCGTCGACTAGGAAAATGGAAGAGCTTCTTATGAGGTAATTTTATCACACATTTAAACTTTTCTTTAACTTTTATTTCGTTTCCAATGCCATACTTATTCACCTCGGAGTCCGTATCTGAAGGACATCCTGACAAGGTAGCCGATCAAATATCAGATGCACTGATTGACAATTTTTTAGCATGGGATACCAACAGTAAGGTGGCCTGCGAAACACTGGTAACGACCGGGCAAGTAGTTTTGGCCGGCGAGGTAAAGACCAACACCTATCTGGACGTTCAGAAGATCACCCGCGAAGTGATCAAAAGAATCGGTTACACGAAGAGTGAATACATGTTTGAAGCCAACTCATGCGGTATCCTCTCGGCTATTCACGACCAGAGCGCAGATATCAACCAGGGTGTAGACCGCGCGGCAGCAGCCGAAGATTTCGAATCGAAAGCCAATGCACAAGGAGCCGGTGACCAGGGTATGATGTTCGGATATGCTACCCGCGAGACTGCGAACTATATGCCGCTTGCTCTCGACCTGGCGCATAAGATTCTTCAGGAGATGTCGTACATCCGCAACAACGAACCTTCACTGATCCCTTACCTCCGCCCGGACGCGAAATCACAGGTAACGATCGAATATAGCGACGACAACGTTCCCCAACGTATTGACACGATCGTGGTTTCAACGCAGCACGACGACTTCGACACCGAAGAAGCGATGCTTGCAAAAATCAAAAGCGATATCGTCAATATCGTCATCCCACGTGTGAAGGCTAAGCTGACACCTGAGCTGCAAAACCTGTTTACAGGCGATATCACCCACCACATTAACCCAACCGGTAAATTCGTAATCGGCGGTCCTCACGGTGACACCGGTCTTACAGGCCGTAAAATCATCGTAGATACTTACGGTGGAAAAGGTGCACACGGTGGTGGTGCATTCTCCGGTAAAGATCCTTCCAAAGTGGACCGTTCTGCGGCATACGCGACCCGCCACATTGCTAAAAACCTGGTTGCTGCCGGTTTGTGCGACGAAGTACTCGTTCAGGTTTCTTACGCGATCGGTGTGGCTGAACCTTGCGGTTTGTACATCAACACTTACGGAACTGCGAAAGTAGCTGAGAACGACGGAGCTATCGCGGCGAAAGTAAGCGAAATCTTCGACCTTCGCCCGTACGCGATCGAGCAGCGCCTGAAACTGCGTAACCCGATCTATTCCGAAACAGCGGCATACGGCCACATGGGACGCAAGAATGAAATCGTTAAGAAATCATTCAAAGGTGCCAACGGTGAAGAAAAAGAAGTTGAAGTTGAACTCTTCACCTGGGAGAAACTCGATTTCGTAGATGCAGTTAAAGCGAAATTCGCTCTTTAAGCATTGACATATTTGAAACGAAAGGGCCGGCTGGTAATGCCGGCCCTTTCGTTTTTCAGGTATTTACCAAATTAAATTTCGCCGGATCACATTTTCCTTGTTAAATCAGGCAACAGGGAAATTAACATCCCCTCCCAACCAATAATACCTGTGCGATCCCGTTCCTAATGGGCCGCCCCAAAAATATTTATTTCGCACCCGTTCTTTATGCACTCCCAAAAAATCAAATTTACCAATGCCGAGAAAAGTACGTTCTTCACCACTTTACGGCATCGGGTAGACCATTACTTTTCCTCGAATGAGCTTTGCAAATCGGGTGGCAACCAG
The DNA here is from genome assembly GCA_946481035.1 of uncultured Dyadobacter sp. Next base: position 3,387 of record CAMLNK010000399.1, read on the forward strand.
ATTATTTACAAGGCTCTGTTCATGCTTAGCCTTTACATTGTGCCTTACGCCCTGATCCTCTCTGACCATTTCTCCAACCTTGCTATGGCCGGCCTGGCCGTGGTCATGGGCTTCGGGGTAGCCGGCGTGGGAATGTCGGTCATGCACGACGCAATCCACGGCTCACTGGCCAAATCGCACATTCTGAACAAAATATTCGGTACGTCCATTTACCTGCTGGGCGGAAATGCCTACAACTGGGAAGTGCAGCATAACAGGCTGCATCATACCTATACCAACATCCATGACGTGGACGAAGACATTACCGGTAAATTTTTGCTCCGACTATCGTTTCAGGAAAAACAAAAGTACATCCACCGGTTTCAGCATATTTATGCATTCCTTTTGTACAGTCTGATGACCGTCTCGTTCCTTTGGAAGGATTTCAAGGAAATTGGCATATTCAACAGAATGGCTAAGTCGGGAATGACAAAGCCCTTCCCGCGGAAAGAGCTGGTCCGACTGATTGCAACCAAACTGACCTATCTGTTTTTTATCTGCATCGTCCCGCTTTACTTCACCTCGCTGACGTTCTGGGAATGGCTGGCCGGATTCTTCCTGATGCACGGCACTGCGGGAATGATATTGAGCACCATATTTCAAATGGCGCACGTCGTGGAAGGCGCAGAACAGCCAGAACCCGACCATGCCGGTTGCATCGAAAATGCCTGGGCCGTTCACCAGTTGCAAACCACGTCCAATTTTGCAGGGAAAAATCGCATACTCTCGTGGTTTATAGGCGGCCTCGATTACCAGATAGAGCACCACCTTTTCCCCTCCATTTCGCACATCCATTACCACGCATTATCACCCATCGTAAAGGCAACCGCGCTGGAATTCGGATTGATTTACAATGCAAAAGCCAATTTCGGCAACGCCCTGGGCTCGCACGTGCGGATGCTAAAAAATATGGGAACGCGGTAGATTAGAGTGGTTTTTCTAAAATTCTCAGAAACTCCTCCGCCTTAATGACTTTGATTTTGGGAAAATCGATTGACGCTAGCACGTCGAAATGCCTGTCGTTACTTACCAGAAAGTCAGCTCCGCAACCAGCCGCACAGTCCACAAACTTATTGTCGTCAACATCCTGTTCAATCAGGTGCCAAAAATAGTAGGGAACGACCTCATGCACATTGGATAAGTTGAGCAATTCAATCAATTGTAACTTGGTACGCTCGATTCCCAATCTTTGCCCTATTTGTTCTTCATATTCCGCCAATACCTCATTGGTCATAAAGAGATCGTATTCTTTCCGCAGCAAAGCCTGAAAGATTGGGTGGTATTTGGAATGTGAGGGAAGTGCGACAAGCAGGACATTAGTGTCCAAAACAATTTTCATTCATTACTGGCCGGATTCGTTCAAAATATCTTCCATATCTTGTTGAGTCCAGCCATTCTTCTTCCATGCTGCATCGGCAAGCAAGGTAAGCCGACCGGCGAAGTAAGCACCGATCAGCTCCCTGATATTTTGCAAATCCTCCTCGCTGATCTGCCGCGCATATAATTGCAGCAGTTCTTGTTGAAGGTTTGTCAATGTCGTTATGGATGTCGCCTGCATGGTGAATAACTATTTATACCAAAGTTAGCAAACCTTGGCTGCATAGTCAACCCATTCTCCGGCCTCTCAAAAATGCGCCGGCTCCTCCAATTCGCTATCCCGCGCGACGCGTTCGATCAT
>CAMLNK010000400.1 GCA_946481035.1 uncultured Dyadobacter sp.
ATCGCATGGATTACATAAATATGAATCAGGTAATAGAACATAGGGACCCTGCCGTACACCGAGATCATCCTCACAACCGGTCCATTTAACCGCTCCGTAAATGAGAGGAACAGGCAAGCGCTACCCAGCGTGAGCAGAAGGTATGAAAGAGACGGAGGATATTTATTGACGTTAATGAATGATAAAAAGGTGAACAAGGTATCTTTTTGCTCGGTCCATGGTATTGGGTCGCCATAGGTGTTGAGCAGGCGGATCAATACGAAGGCGGTCACAGCAGTGAAGCCTGTCCATTTTAACTGGCGTTGTCTTTTTGCAACATCATAACCGGTCGTGTACCAGGCGCCCAGGCAATAGCCCAGCGGCATGACAGCCATAAGCGGGACGATGGGATAGCCGACCAGGAAGAGCCTGTCGTTCCAGGTAAAGAAGCGTTGGTCATGTAACAATGCCCAAAGGAAAGAGGAAAATGAATTACCGTCGAAATGAACGCCGTCGAGCAGGTTGTGCCCGGCGATGATCACAATACAAACCGGCAGGATTACCTTAATCGGCAAATAAATAAATGCCGCGAGAATAATCATACTCAGGCCAAGCGCCCAGATGGTGATGAAAAAGAACATGGGAAATTCCAGGTTAAAGTTCCATCCGAGGTTGACCACGGTCAGTTCAAGCACGATCAGCCAAATGCCCCTTTTTAGCAGGAACCCGCTTAGTTCTTGCCTGCTCTTTCTCTGACCTATCAGGTATGCGGAGGTGCCGGCCAGCAGCATGAATATTGGTGCGCAGAAATGAGTGATCCAACGGGTGAAAAATATGGGGCCGCTCGTTCTGGCCAGTTCTAAGGGATCGTAGAAAAAGGACTCTGTAAAAAGGTAGTCCCTCACATGGTCAAGCGCCATGATGATCATGATCGTACCGCGGAGCAGATCGATGGCTGTTATTCTGTTGTTGCCGAATTTGTTCATCGATTTGGCTTTGATAATGTCCCTCGAATTTGGGCGGGTGTCTAAGGTCCGGTTTTTCAATCGCTTTGCCGGTGTTCTACCTCAGCAGGTAGTTCAAACTTCATCAAACTTTTCGAATTATGCTAAGACTTTTGCAAGACTGTCGTTTCCGGCGAATGCGCATTTGCTCCGAACACCGGTTTGATGTGCTTGCCATGGTAGCACGCTACATTGCAACTGTAAGTAACTCTAATTATATTCGTTGCATCGTATACTTAGTAACCTCTAATAAATACCCATTCTTTATTGTATATTAAAAACTGCCAATGAGAAAACTCTATAAGTACTTCTTTCTTCCTCTGTTTGCATTTTGTATTTGGGTCCTTCAAAAGGATGACAAAACATTTTCTTCCGGAAAAACATCAAACAAACTTTCTTCTCAAACAACAACTGCCCAAAATAATGTCCTGCTCCCCGACAGCGCGACCAATCGCGACATCAGGAATGTAATTGCAAGTCGGGAATACCACATTACCTACGACGACCGGACGCACAGCTTTCAAAGTCCCAACCGCCGGCAAAACCTGCGCGCTACCTACGAGCCCGGCGCCCTGACGATACGAAAACGTGTCGATTCGACCGATTCGGGATTTACCGTGAAACTTTTGAATAAAGGTGTATTCGCGGACGACAAACTGCTCTATGCCGTGGCGCCGGAAAGTGCCGTCACGCATTCGGAAAATAAGGCGGTGATCGACCACGGGTATTTTTCGGAGGAATTTATCAATAGCGAAGAAGGCATTCGCCAGAATTTCATTATTGAGGAGGCTCCTGAGGGCGTAAAGTCGCTGGAAGTAAAACTGGCCGTTTCGGGCGCAACCGTGCGTGACTTGGGGCACAACGAGCTGCATTTTGTAACGGGCGCTCCGGAAGATGGCCATCCAAAGGAACTTGTCTACAACGGATTAAAATGCTGGGATGCCGAAGGTAAAATACTCGACGCAACACTCGCTTACGCCAACAACCAGATTGAAATTAAAGTCGGGGTAGAAAACGCGAGCTTTCCCGTGACGATCGACCCGTTGACAAATAGCGGGCCCATTGGCGCGAACAAGATGCTTGAAATACACCAATACTATGCCTGGATGGGTTACTCCGTTTCCAGCGCCGGCGATGTAAATGGAGATGGTTACAGCGATGTGATCGTGGGTGCGCCGAAATATGACAACGGCCAGACCGACGAGGGGGCTGCATTCGTGTTCCCGGGAACGGCGGCGGGCATCAGTCTTGCGGCAAAGGTCCTGCAAAGCAACCAGGTGAATGCACAAGCAGGGACATCGGTGTCGAGCGCCGGGGATGTGAATGGGGATGGTTACAGCGACGTGCTCGTGGGCGCCCCTTATTATGATGGCGGACAAACCGACGAAGGCGCCGTATTCCTGTACCTCGGCAGTGCCGCGGGCTTGAATACCAACCCTGCTAAAATTCTGGAAATTAACCAGGTCGAGGCCAACTTCGGTATTTCCGTAGCAATGGCCGGGGATGTCAACGGCGACGGGCATAGCGATATTCTGATCGGTGGACATAGGTACGACAATGGACAGCTGAACGAAGGCGCGGCTTTCCTTTATTATGGCAATGCGTTCAGTGTAGGCGCAGGTGCGGTCACGCTGGAAGCCAACCAGGCAGGTGCTATGATGGGCTACTCGGTAGCGTCGGCCGGTGATGTAACCGGAGATGGCTATACGGATGTGATGGTAGGCGCGCGGCTGTACTCGAACGGGCAGGCTTATGAAGGTGCCGTTTTCATTTACAAAGGAAGCGCTGCAGGGCTGGTCACAACGAATCCTTACCGGCTCGAATCCGACCAGGTCGATGCACGGTTCGGCCACTCTATTGCCCCGGCAGGGGATGTAAATGGCGATCAGGTTGCCGATATCATTATAGGTGCATACCTCTACGATGACTCGCAAGTGAATCAGGGCGCCGCATTCCTGTATTTTGGGACAACCAACCCGCAAGAGCCGCTATACGGCAAGCAGATGATCACGCTGCAACAGCGGGAAGCCCAATTTGGATGGGCAGTTGCCGCGGCAGGAGACGTAAACGGTGACGGCTTCTCCGATTTTATGGTTGGGGCCCGGTATTACGACAATGAGAAAACCAACGAAGGTGGCGCATTCATCTACTATGGTCATACCTCAGGGGAATTCAACTGGTCCGATGTAATGATCACCGGCCAGCAACAAGACGCCTGGCTGGGCTCCGCGCTGGCCCCGGCCGGTGACGTGAACGGCGACGGTTACAGCGACCTGATCATCGGTGCATATGCGTACGACAACGGGCAAACCGACGAAGGAACCGCATTGATTTACCACGGAGGTGGCTTACCCGGCAACGAGACTGCGGGAAGCTGGCTGTCCGATTGGACAGCTTCGAAGCGGTTCGGATCGGTAGTGGCCGACGCCGGTGATATCAATGGCGACGGATTCGACGACGTCCTGATCAGCGCACCAGGAACCGATCCCGCTGCTTCGGGCAAGACCTGCATCGTTTACGGCTCTACATACGGCATTAGCCAGGGCTGGTTTTCAGAAAAGGAAGCCATTATGTTTGGTCGCACTGTTGCAGGTGCGGGCGATATCAATGGCGACGGCTATGCCGATGTAATTATTGGAAATCCTAATTACACCAACACCGGAAACGGAGGGGAGGCGAGGATTTACTACGGTACGCCAACCGGCCTCGACAGTATCAATTACGTTACGCTGACAGAACCATCCAACGGTTCATTATTTGGAGCTGCGGTTTCCGGCGCCACCGATCTGAATGGAGATCATTATGCGGATATCGTGATCGGTGCACCGAAATACAAGGTCGATAATGAAGTGCGAGGGGCCGCATTCGTGTATTACGGCGCTCCAACGGGTTTGATCACTACCCCCAAAATCCTGCCAGGCAAAAGCGATAATGCCAGCATGGGCGCCGCAGTAGCAGGCCTGGGCGATACCAATGGCGACGGATTCGACGACCTGATCGTAGGGGCGCCGACAACGAATACTCCGGCGGTGGAAGCGGGTGCTGCCTGGGTCTATTATGGATCTGCCAGCGGCGTCGACAATTCTACTACCTTCCTTAAATCGGAATATGGCGGCACTCGTTTCGGCACTTCCGTGGCAGCTGCAGGTGATGTTAACGGAGATGGTTTTTCCGATGCCGTGGTGGGTATCCCGGGCTGGGAAATTTCAAAATCGGGTGCTATCGCGGTATACCTCGGTCAACCGGCCGGGTTGCAAGAGACGTATAAGCAATTCCACTACGGCTCACTAACTGATACGGGTTTTGGAACATCGGTATCCGGCGCAGGGGATCTCAACGGCGATGGTTACAGTGATCTGATTGTAGGTTCGCCAGGCCACTCTTACATGCAGTTAAAGATTGGCCGTTTTACTGTCATCCCGGGCAACTATCCCGGAGCGAACGGACCAGGCACCGTTACCGGCTGGGCAGCAATCGGCGCCGCTGCAATGGACCAAATGGGTACTTCGGTATCGGGCGCGGGTGATGTGAACGGCGACGGGTTTTCGGATATTATTGTCGGCATACCCGGATATGATACGCCGACTGCCCAGGAAGCCGGACGCATTCGCACCTATTACGGCGGGGGAGAGTTCGCCGCACAGAATGAAGATTTCCTGGTGAGACGGGCGAACGTCACCCTTTACAATGCCGGCACACTTACGCCCTACGCGCCAGGGCTCCCCGGTCAGGACACGGAAACGGTCTTTGATATGAAACTTATCTTTCACTCCTTTCTGGGAAGAAACAAGGGCAAAGTTGTTTGGGAAACCAAAATGCCTGCACAGCCTTTTTCGAAGATTGGGAATACATCCATTAGCAACAGCGTGCAGTATACCGGATCAATGCCCGCCTATGAAGATTTCGGGCCCGCGGGTATGTACGAAAAGAAATTTATCGTGCCCGTAACCAAACTTTCAGCAGGCACCAAAGTAAGAGCCAGGGTGAAATTCGACCCGGTACTTGCAATAACCGGCCAGATGTACGGCCCATGGCGTTACCCTTCCACGTTGGTATCAGGAAAAAGCGTCTCTCCGGCACCGCAGGAAATGGTATCCAGCCTGCGTTTGGCGGCCGA
>CAMLNK010000401.1 GCA_946481035.1 uncultured Dyadobacter sp.
TTGTTTTAGACGAATGGATTGAAATCATACCCAAAAAGGAAGAAACAACCGGGATTGTGATTAACTATGACCAGCCCGACGCCACACCGCCGCAATCGTTGCTGCTGGCGGTGACGCCTGTTCAAACCGGCAAGTGGGACTGGGAAAACCTGGTATTTACGTTGCTTGATACGCTGGAACTGGCCAAAAACAGGGCTGTCGAACCCGACCATCTGGACAAAAGCCGGTTCTCCCACATTTTCCCTTCCATTATGTCCGAAGTAGTCCCTCCGAGAGTGGAAGAGGATGGAGATGTAAACCCGCTTGGAGTCCAGGTTGTGATGGACTTTGCCTTTGCCCAAAAAATCACCGAAGAGCCCTGATCTGTTATGCCAAAAGTAGATACACTTTCATGTGAGCCGTTCCGCGCGTGGAACCGCCTTGAACCAAGGACCAGAAAAGACGAGTTCGAGGATACGCTCAAATGCGAGGTCCACGACCCGTTATGGATGCTTACCCGGCAGTGGCAATTTGGCGAATTTCAGGGCGAGGATACCGGCTCAGCCATTTTTGCCAAAATAAAAATGCAAACCACCCGCATTTCCCGCTACGTTTCGACCAACGGAGAGAAGGAAACCTATGCCGACCATATTCCGCTCGAAACGAAAGTAGAGAGTGAATTCCCGGTGTTGGATTACCATACAAGAGTGAAATCTGCGGCCTGGTTGATGAAATTGATGAAAAGTGAGTTCGCCGCAGCAGGCGCAGCATTTAATCATCCGGATTATCTGGCGCATTTAAAAACACTTTTTGCCATTGATTTTCCGGAAATTCCTGCCCAGACCGACTCTCATAAAGACACAGTGAACAAACTTTATGCGCTGGTCAACGAGCCGCTGACCAGTTTTCTGGCAGGTTATGGCAGCCAGTGGTTTGACGGCGTGAAGCTGTTCCAAAAATATGCGCCGACAGCTCCGCTTGCAGGTGATCCGGCGTTGCTGGATCCATCGCATCTGGCCCCGTTTCAAGCCGCGATTGCAAGTTTTCTGACATGGTTTTCTAAGAATTACCTGCCCGATCATAATGCAAATGGTAAAGGGGCCTGGCTGAACGATCACATGGAATACCAGTTTGGCGTAGCATTTCCCGAGCCTGGCAAGCCCAACACAGTGCTGAAAGCCGAGGAATATTACAATGGCGATCTGGAATGGTTTTCTTTTGATGCGGCGCCCGCAAATGAGGTGACAGAAGGGCTATCCGGCGATCCGACTCCCGAAGAAAGCAGCCTGGTTACCGAAAAAATACTCACCGTTATTCCTACGCTGGCCAAATTCGGGGGAATGCCGCATCCGCGCTGGTGGCAGTTTGAAGACGGCAGCATTGACCTGGGCAACATAGATGCCGACACGACTGACATTTCCAAGCTGATCGTGTCGGAGTATGCCTTGGTTTACGGTAACAACTGGCTGGTAGTACCGTATGCAATTCCGGTCGGAAGTCTGACGACCATTCCGGCCATCGTGATCACGGACGTTTTCGGTCAGCGCTCATTGATCCGGCCCGCAGTTCAGGGAAGCAGCGACGACTGGAATGCATGGGGGATGTTCAATTTAAGCACCCGCCATTCCGAAAACGACAGCAACATTCAGGCCGACACGAGATTGTTTTTGCCGCCGTGCGTGGTGAAAACCCAGGAGAGCGAGCCGGTGGAAGAAATCAGGTTTGTCCGCGATGAAATGGCTAATATGGTGTGGGCCATTGAAACCCGGGTGGATAGCCTCGCAGGCAGTTCACTGGAAGGAGATACCGCGGCGAGTGCGTTGAAGAATGCCATTGAGCTGATCGAGCCGCCGGTGGGCGCCATCCCGACGGACGAAACCGCGAAATTCAAATACCAGCTGGAAAATACCGTTCCTGAAAACTGGATTCCCTTCATACCGGCACATATTCCGGGGCAGTTCAGGGCCATCCGGCTGCAACGCGCGAGCATGCCGCGTTGGTTTAAAAACGATTACGGGGCAGTAAGGCCGGTAACCCGGTTGCTGCGCGAGGGGATCGACGAGGGCAATAATGCAGTGAATCCGATGTTTGTCAATGAAGAAGAAGTGCCCCGGGCGGGCGCGGTGGTAACAAGCAATTTCCAGCGGACCAGGTGGTATAATGGTAAAATAGTGAACTGGCTCGGAAAACGGAAACGGCTGGGAAGAGGGGAAGGAACGAGCGGTTTGCAATTCGACTCGCTGGAAACTGTGAAGCGGTAACCGTTAAATCAGGTTTTGGTGAAAAAGTAGGTATTAATCTGTTGCTTATCAATTATATATGACTATATTCAATAGTATTTTAGACAAGTTCATGTGATCACCGCTTTTGTGCCGGAAAGAGTCTTTACCCCGTTATAAAGTTGATATTTGAGGTCTTTTAAATCGAAGTTAGTAGCCTGTATTGTTTCTTTCGATTGTTGTTTCCCGGGCACAGTTCCGGTTCTTGCTTCAAAGTTAGTCTCAGTCCTTGCCGAACGCAGAGTTATAGCACAAATTCTCCCTATGCGGGTTTTTTTATGCCCTTTCCAATTCAGAAGCATCACATTTACATCCTTGCCGGTCCGACAGGCTCGGGCAAATCTGAGCTGATCAGGTATTTTCAAAAGTCCGGCATACAGGCTTTGGGTCTGGAAAAAATGTGTGGCCATGACGGCTCGGTTTTTTCACCATTGACCTACGAAAAGCAACCTTCTTCCTACCAATTTCACAAACAGCTGCTCAAAACCTGGGACCGGTTCGATCCGGACAAACCCATTTTTATCGAGCGCGAATTGAAGCGCATCGGTAACATTAACCTGCCTGAATGGCTCAATAGGACGCTATCAGAAGCAGACCAGATCTACCTGGATGTCGACAAGAATATCCGGCTCAACAGATTATCCGCTATCATAGCCAAAGCTGATCCCGTACGCTTCATTTCGTGCCTGCAAAAACTCGATGCAAAGCTCGGGCCCGAAAAGCTCGACGCCGTAATGCATTCTTTCATTCAGGGAGATCTGCGCAGTGTGGCAACCATGCTGATCGCCTACTACGACGCAACGCCAGGCTACCGGAATGAACCCGACAAGGTGCTGCTCCATATCAAAGTCGATCAATTCGAACCTGAAACCATCGCCAGGCAGATACTCGACTTCGTATGCAGTCAAAATAGCTTGATTTTATAGGGTAATCCCCTTTTTTACTTGTATCGCCGAGCCTTCAGCCAGGAATACCGATACAGGCTGCACGTTTTTCAGGAAATCAAATGCAGTGCCGTAGACTCCGGCGAAATCCACCTGGATCGAGTGATCTTTGGTATCGTATACCCGCCAGCGCGGGTGGGTCACCTCATACTCGGCCGTTTTGCGCCCATTCAGGTGGGTATAGCCCCAGTAATGCTCGGTGATGAACTCCTCTTCGCTGCCGGCCGCAATATCGCGAGGGGTGTCGCCTGTAACGACCCGGAGGCAGTTATGTAGCCCCTTACCCCAATGGTAAGCCACAGTCCATTCGTGGCCGGCGTGCAGCCAGGTATGGCTCATGGGCATGGTTACATAAGGTTCTCCGTAAATCGTCCTAGCCACAAGGCTCAGGGCGCGGCGCGGTACGATTTCCCTTACGAACACTACACCTCTTCGCGTGGCACCTTGATGCTGTCGCTGTACGTAAAAACGCAGGTTCACTTCCTCGAAGTTAATATGGAAGGGTATTTTCCATCCCCTTACCCGGGTATCCTGAAACATAAAACCGACCAGGCTGAGGTAGCAGGTATTTTGATACAAGTCTAATCTGGTCCCGTAAGGCAGGTAGGGGCTCAACAGCGCCGGATCCACCGCGTAATTGGCAATAATCAGCTTGCGCCACGCTGCATCGAGAAAAGTTGCACTCATAAGTGGGTAAAAAGAAAAGGTTCAAAAGCTTGTAATAGTAATTACACAAAACAAAATCCATTGCAAAATTGCTGAATGCTCGCCAATTTGTAACTGATTTCCTAAACCTCAACTATTTCTCAATTATGTCAAAATACAATGAAAAAAATCGCCGCGACTTTATTAAAAAATTTGCGGGTAGTGCGTTGCTGACGGCTGCATCATCTGGGCCGTTGTTTGCCGGAGAACGCAGTTTCTCGCAGGAACTTCCCTGGCAGAAGCCCCGGTTTGCGGCCAATGACAACATCCAGATAGCCTGCATCGGGACCGGGATAATGGGAATGGGCGATACCCGCACTGCCCTGAAAGTGCCCGGTGTGAAGTTGATGGCCGTAGCCGATCTTTACGACGGCCATTTGACCCGTGCCAAAGAGCTTTTCGGCAACGATATCCAGACCACCCGCGACTACAACGAACTTCTCAGCCGCAAGGATATCGATGCGATCATCCTTGCCACGCCGGATCATTTGCATTCTCAAATCGGTATCCAGGCATTGAAAGCGGGAAAAGCCGTTTATTGCGAGAAGCCGATGGTCCACAAAATAGAACAGGGTTATGATATGATCAAGGCCGCGACCGATTCGGGGAAGGTATTCCAGGTGGGAAGCCAGCGCGTGAGCTCGATTATCTACGCCAAGGCGAAAGAGCTCTATCAAGCCGGGACGATTGGCGAGCTCAACTTTGTGGAGGTATACTATGACCGGCATTCGGCCCAGGGAGCGTGGCAGTACTCGATTCCGCCTGATGCATCTACACAGACTGTTGACTGGAACCGATTTCTGAGCGACAAGGCACCCAAGATTGCCTATGATCCGCTGCGGTTTTTCAGATGGCGTAACTACCAGGACTACGGTACCGGCGTGGCGGGTGATCTTTTCGTACACCTGTTCTCGGGAATGCATTATATCCTGGACTCTAAGGGCCCGACCCGCGTTATGACCAGCGGAGGCCTTCGCTACTGGAAAGACGGTCGCGATGTGCCGGATGTAATGCTGGGAATCTACGATTATCCTAAAACGGCATCACACCCCGCATTCAACCTGACTTTGCGTGTAAACTTTGCTGATGGTTCCGGCGGAGGATCAGGTTTCCGGTTTGTAGGGACTGATGGGCAGATTACCTTGTCGGGCAACACGGTGACGGTAAAAAGAAAGAAAATGCCCGCTGC
>CAMLNK010000402.1 GCA_946481035.1 uncultured Dyadobacter sp.
CAATAGTGGCGTAAAGCGCGCCGTCGGGTTCGATGATGTCGAGCCAGAGGCCTGGTATGTTGAGCAAAATACCCGCCAGCAACAGCCAGGGGAAATAACGGTGCAAAAACGGGTCACGGTCGTTCATAAAGGTGCGTATTACGGGAATGCAGCAACACGGTTAAAATTGTGCCTGCCAATGGCGATGTACGCACGAAGATTTGAACTTGTGACGAGTATAGGTCGGAAATGCGTATTATTTAATTGTTAATACAGGACAACGCACCCTTTTCTTTTCCGAACCCGGCCGGTTTTCACTGCCCCAGTCGGTGAGGATATTGATGACCGGTTCGAGGCTTTTGCCAAGGTCGGTAAGCTGGTACTCCACGCGCGGCGGCACTTCGGGGTATACTTTGCGGCTGATGAGCCCGTCGCTTTCCATTTCGCGGAGTTGCAGGATGAGAATGCGCTCTGATACGGCCGGTAGGCTGCGGCGGAGATCGCTGTACCGCATAGCGCCGTAGGCCAGCCGCCACAGGATCGAAGGCTTCCAGCGGCCTCCAATCAAGTCCAAAGTGTAAGCCATATCACAATTTCCATTAATCAGTAATTCGTTTTCAAGGTTCGTGGAGCTCTGTTTTCGCATAACTTACATTTATGTTAGTACTTGATAATTATGTTAGTACCTGTAAAATTAAGAGTTTGAAAGATAGTTTTGCAATGAAATCAAACCAAATTCATCATCATGCAAAACTTGAAAGATAAGGTCGCATTTGTTACGGGAGGATCGCGGGGCATCGGGGCCGCGATTGTAAGGAGGCTTGCCGCGGAAGGTGCAAAAGTGACTTTTACGTACGTAAACAGTAAAACACAGGCGGAAGCACTCGTGAACGAACTCGCCGGGGAAGGCCTTACCGCCGTAGCCCTGCAATCCGACAATGCGAAAGAAGGGGCAGTGTCCTCGGCCATCGACCAGGCCGTCGAACATTATGGCAAGCTGGATATCCTCGTGAACAGCGCAGGCGTGTACGTAGGCAAGGCATTTGAGGAGCACACCACGGAAGATTACGATTACGTAATGAATGTGAATGTCAAATCCGTATTCGAAGCATGCCTCACGGCTTCCCGGAAAATGGAGCAGGGCGGACGTATCGTCACCATTGGCAGCTGTATGGCCGATCGCGCGGCGGTACCACAAGCCACGCTGTATGCGGCGAGCAAGTCGGCACTTTCGGGCTTTACGAGAGGACTTTCCCGCGACCTGGGGCCGAAGGGCATTACCGTGAACCTGATCCAGCCCGGGCCGGTGGACACGGATATGAACCCGTCGACATCGGACTTTTCCGATTTTCAGCGTGGTATGATGGCGATCCCGAAATATGGTCGTCCGGAGCATATTGCCGACGCGGTGGCGTTCCTCGCAAGTCCGGCCAACAGCTACACCACCGGCTCAGTGATCACGATCGACGGCGGTACGCTGAGCTAGATCTTTGGATTGCACCCGTTGGATCGGACAGATTAGTTTCCAATATTTGCCGCCGACACCAGGCCGCGAAATCCATTGGAAAAAGACCCCGCATTGCAACGAATGATCATCGACCATGTTCTGCGCCGCATTGAGCTCACGGCCGCCGAACAGGCACATTTTGTTTCTCTCCTGAAAGTCCGCAAGCTGCTTCCGCGGCAATACCTCGTCCAGCAGGGCGATGTATGCCGGCACGAAAGCTACGTCTGCAAAGGTTTTCTCCGTTCATTTTATGTGGACGAGAAGGGGAACGAGCATACCCTGCATTTTGCGATGGAAGACTGGTGGATCTCCGATTTCACCAGCTTCCATTTACAGCTCCCGGCTGCACGGAACATTGTTGCGCTCGAAGCTTCGGTTTTATTACAAATAGAAAGGGATGATCTCGAACAGCTCTATAAGGACATTCCGGTATTCGAACGCTTCTGGCGCATTCTTGAACAAAAGGGCAGCATTGCACAGGACCAGCGCATCCTGAACAACATTTCCATGACCGGCGCCGAGCGCTACGAAGCCCTCATTGCCAAATATCCGACCCTCGAACAACGTATGCCCCAGCGGCATATCGCTTCTTATCTGGGCATTACGCCGGTGTTCCTAAGCCAGATCCGGAAGCAGTTGTCGAGGTCATAATTGTAGGAAATTATTGTAAATTGGCGGGTAAGTCATGCAGGAGAAGCAGTCCAAAAATGTTGAACGGTATAATCCCGCATTCGCTGTTCGGCTTGCCGCAGGTCGAAATTCTGCTGCATATTCAGCCATAGTTGCGGCGTCGTATTGAATGCCTCCGACAAACGTAAGGCCATGTCAGGAGAAACGGATTGATGCCCGTTAATCAGTTGCGAAAGTGTCTTACGTGCCACGCCTAGGCCCTTTGCCGCATCCGTTACCGATAATTCGAGCGGTTCTAAATACAGATTTTTCAAAACCTGTCCAGGATGCGGAGGGTTTTTCATGGGTGATTTTACTTTATTGTCTTCCATAGTCGTCTTCTTTTTAGTGATAGTCCAGATAATCAACATCGTGCACGTGGCCATCCTCAAAACGGAATATGATCCGGTAATTGGCGTTAACTTTCACGGACCAAAAATCTTCGAAATCTCCTGATAGCTTATGCATACCGGAACCGGGGAAATCCACGTCCTCCGGCCTGGCAGCGCCATCAAGCAAACCCAATATCAAGCCTATCTTTACCAACTGCGACGCAGGTAACTTTGACCCATCGTCTTTTTGGTAAAAAAGTTTTAGCGGCTTGCTATTGATTGTTTTTATCATTCCTGTAAATATAACCTGTTACGTAACAGGTGTCAAGTATGTTTTGGTATTAACATGACAGGCATTAAACAAGTTTAAGCAGTTTTATTAAAATAGTTATACGCCTCTCTGCTGACGGTGCAGATACTTTTGTAGGCAAAAAACAAAGTATGGAAGCGATCAGCAAAACGATATTCGACGCTACCGCGATAGGCGGCAGAAAACTGGCCAACCGCCTCGTGGTGGCGCCTATGACGCGTGTGAGCGCAACGGCCGCGGGCGTGCCTACACAGGAGATGGCCGACTATTATGAAGCATTCGCCGCCGGCGGTTTTGGTATGATTATCACCGAAGGTACCTACACCGACGAACTGTTCAGTAAAGCCAATTATAATCAGCCTGGAATCGCCAATGCGGCACATATGAATGGCTGGAAGCGTGTGGTGGCAGCGGTGCATGGTCATAATGCGCTTATTATAAGTCAATTGATGCACGGAGGGGCATTGTCCGAAAGCAATGAGGAAACGATTGCGCCTTCGGCAGTGCAGCCGATCGGGTTGCGGACGACGGACCATACCGTGCCGCCAAGCCCGTTTCCGCTGCCTCGTTCGATGCGGGCCGAGGATTTCGAAAATGTAAAAACCGCCTATGTAAATGCTGCTTTGCTCGCATATGCGGCAGGTTTTGACGGCGTGGAGCTGCACGCGGCCAATGGCTATCTGTTCGATCAGTTCATTACCCCGCATACCAATCTCCGTACTGACGAATACGGCGGCGATGAGCGAAACCGGCTTCGGTTTTTAATGGAGGTGTACGGGGCTGTGAAGGCGGCACTGCCGGAGGATTTCATTGTAGGCATCCGCGTGTCTGAAAGTAAGGTGAATGACCTGACATACCGCTGGCCGGGCGGTTCGGAAACGGCCCGACGGATTTTTGAAGTACTCGCTGAAATCGACCCGGATTATGTGCATATCGCCGCCGAGGGTGGCCGCTGGGAGCGCGAATGCCTGTATCCCGACGGTACTTCTTCCAACAGCATTGCCAAAAGCATTTTAAAATCGCCCGTGATCGCCAATGGCGGAATGCACGATGTCGCATTAGCCGAAACGTTGCTAAACAGCAATGCAGCCGACCTGGTGTCGATCGGCCGCGCTGCCATTGCCTCGCCCGACTGGCCTAAATTGATGGCCGCCGGAGCGCCGGTAATACCTTTCTCCAAAGAGTTGATCAAACCCAGCCTCACGCTCTCACATACTCGACGCGTGCGGGAGCAATGCGATGAGTCGGCCTTATGCTGATCACCGTGAATTGCTATTTGGAAGCGAAATCCGGCCGTTCGAAAACTTCATTTACCGGCCGGGTTTCTATCCACCAGATTTCGTTGAGCGAAGGGTCGTAGTATTTTGCCAATTGGCCTTTGAGCAGCATTACCCGCTTGACATCCCGTTTTTCGGGTATCAAATTACTGCTGGCGCCATAAACCTGCCGGAAGCCGTCGAGCAGATAGGGCTCGTTTTTCAATCGGGCCGGGTCGAAGGATTGAGCGTCTTTTACTTCTACATTACCCTTTACCAATGCGGCCGGCGGGGCGTCGCGGTGGAGTGGGAAGGTGAGGTAGGTGATTTCCGTAGAGAAGTTGCCCGGTCCCAAGTTCCTCTTTTCCTGGTTTTCGTTGAGGACATACGGATAGTTTTTGAATGCTTCATTGATCTCACGGGGAGTCGCTTTTTTACCATCGAGGAAGAGGTTCAAGTCGCCTTCATAACCTACGAGCCGCTTTTTGCGATCGAAAAATCCGCCTTTGTACAGCGTAATCACATCCTTTGACCATCTATGCGTATTGATGTAATCCACTCTCAGGTCCATTTCCTTTTGATGAGGTGCCAGATTTACGAACAGGTAGGCTTTGAGTTCTTCCCGGATGTTCGACGGGTCGTATCCGTCATAAAAGGGCTTGGTGTCTACTGAATAAAAGTGGTTTAACAATTCGGGCATGGAGCGCTTGCGTATAAAGTAAATTATGAAGCGTTCTCCGAAGTTAAATCCACCGTGATATTCTTCGCTAACGTGGTAGCTCAGGTAATGCTCGGGATCTTCATACGTAATATCGTAGGTATGGCTGACGCCCTTTTCAGGCTTAACGGGCAATTCGGCAAAGTAAAACCCGTCCTTGTCGGTTTTGATCGTTTTGATGTAGACGCCGTCGTGTGTCACTTCCAGTGGCAAGCCAACAATCGGTTCCCCGGTTTCATAGAGCAGGAGCCCGGCCATGTGCAGGAGATTTTTCGGCTTCCTTTTGCTAACCTCGACATTGCTTTTCC